>NZ_JBEOVG010000004.1:0-246891 GCF_040295345.1 Actinosynnema sp. NPDC002837 | reverse complement strand
CCCGTGGGGTGCGCGCCGTGGTCGCAGTCAAACCCGGCGCACTGCGGTGGGGGGGGGCCCCGCAACGGGGGTGCCCGGGCACCGGCGAGGCGGACGGCTCAGCGCAGGACGGCGAAGAACTCGCGCACGTCGGTGACCAGCAGGTCCGGCCGTTCCATGGCCAGGAAGTGGCCGCCCTCGTCGAGCTCGGTCCAGCGCACGACGTGGTGCTCGCGTTCGGCCCACCGGCGGATCGACACGTCGTGGGCCGAGACCAGCACCCCCGTCGGCACGGTCCCGGGCGCCTGCTCGCCCCACCCCTTCGCGGAGATCTCCTCGTAGTAGACCTGCGCCGCCGACGCGGCCGTGCCCGTCAGCCAGTACAGCGAGACGTCGGTGAGGATGCGGTCCCGGTCGACGCCGTCCTCGGGCAGGCCGTCCGCCGGGTGGGTGAGCTCCTTGAACTTCTCCACGATCCACGCGAGCTGGCCCACCGGCGAGTCGTGCAGCCCGTAGGCCACCGTCTGCGGCCTCTTCGAGTTGCACTGCAGGTAACCGTCGTTGAAGTTCTCCATCGCCTCCCACCGCCGCTGCTCGACCTCGGTGAGGCCCTCGACCTCGCCGTCCGGGAACGTCAGCAGGGCGTTCAGGTGGACGCCCACCACCCGGTCGGGCGCCTGCCTGCCCATCTCCGGGCCGACCCACGCGCCGGTGTCGTAGCCCTGCACGCCGTACCGCTCGTACCCGAGCGCGGCCATCAGCTCGACCAGCACGCCGGCCATCCGCGCCGCGCCCATGCCCGGCCCGGCGAGCGGGGTGGAGAAGCCGAAGCCCGGCAGGGACGGGACGACCAGGTGGAACGCGCGGGCCGGGTCGCCGCCGTGCGCGCGGGGGTCGGACAGGGGGCCGATGACGTCGAGGAAGTCGGTGAACCCGCCCGGCCAGCCGTGCAGCAGCACGAGCGGCAGGGCGTCCGGTTCGGGTGAGCGGACGTGCAGGAAGTGCACGACCTGCCCGGCGACGGTGGCGAGGTGCTGCGGGTGGGCGTTGATCGCGGCCTCGTGCGCGCGCCAGTCGTAGGTCGTGCGCCAGTGCTCGGCGAGGTCCTTCAGGTAGCCCACCGGGACGCCCCGGCTCCAGCCGACGCCGGGCAGCTCGTCGGGCCAGCGGGTGTTGGCCAGGCGGGCGTCCAGGTCGTCGAGTTGCGCTTGGGGCACGTCGATGCGGAACGGGTGGATCTCGGTCATGGCGGCGACGGTAGGAGGCCCTTGGGACGGTTCCGGTCCTAACGATCGGGCAGGCTCGACGCCATGGTGGACACGTCCGCGCGGCTGCTCCGGCTGCTGTCGCTGTTGCAGGCCCGGTGCGACCGGTCCGGCGCCGAGCTGGCCGAACGGCTCGGCGTCACCACCCGCACCGTGCGCCGCGACGTCGAACGCCTGCGCGACCTCGGCTACCCCGTGCACGCGACCCGGGGCACCGCCGGCTACCGGCTCGGGGCGGGCGCCTCGCTGCCGCCGTTGCTGCTGGAGGACGACGAGGCGGTGGCCGTGGCGGTGGGCCTGCGCACGGCGGCGGGCGGTTCGGTGGCCGGGATCGAGGAGACGTCGGCGCGGGCGCTGGCCAAGCTGGAGCAGGTGCTGCCCGCGCGCCTGCGGCACCGGGTCGGCACGCTGCACTCGGCGACCGTCCGCGTCGGGGCGGGCGGGCCGCGGGTGGACCCGGACGTGCTCATGGCCATCGCGGACGCCTGCCGCCGGCACGAGTCGCTGCGGTTCGACTACACCAGCCCGCGCGGCGGCGCGACGACCCGGTCCGTGCAGCCGCACAGCCTCGTCAGCTCCACCCGGCACTGGTACCTGGTCGCCTGGGACACCGACCGCGACGACTGGCGCAGCTTCCGCGTGGACCGGCTGGCGCTGCGCACGCCGAACGGCCCGCGCTTCGCGCCGCGGGAGCCGCCCGACGGTGACGTGGGGGCGTACCTGGAGCACCGGCTCTCGGCGCGGGCGTGGCCGGTGCGGGCGACCGTGACGCTGCACGAACCGGCGGTCGCCGTGGCCGACCGGCTCTGGCCGGGCATGGGCGTGCTGGAACCCGTGGACTCGGGCAGCTGCCTGCTGCACGTCGGCGCGGAGACCGCCGTCGACCTGGTGTGGATGATCACGTCGGTGGACGTCGACTTCACCCTGACCGACGGCCCGCCCGAGCTGGTCGACGCGCTGAGCGCGCACGCCGACCGCTGCCTGCGGGCGGTCAGGAGGTCTTAGCGAGGAACGCCGCCCAGCGGTCGGTCGGGAAGGTCAACACCGGCCCGTCGGCGTTCTTCGAGTCCCGCACCCCGGTCACGGCGCCGGTGACGGCCACCTCGACGCAACTGCCGTTCTCCATCGAGTAGCTGGACTTGACCCAGCGGGCCGAGGTGGTCACGGCGGCCTCCTGTTGCTACAGCGCCCGGATCAGCGACGTGATCAGGGCCGCGGACTCGGGTGGGTCCAAGGCGATATCGCGAAGAGTCTTCGCAGTCATGCTATAGGCCCTGACCTTCGCCGAGTCGTTGAGATAGACCGCGTCCTCCTGCAGCTCCACGTACACCGTTTCGTCGAACTCCTCGAACCCGAACAAGGTGAACTCACCGGTGAGACCGGGGTGCATGCCGACCCGCGCCTCGATCACCTGGATGTCCACAGTGGGCAGTCTGGTCGCCTCCAGCAGGTGTTCCGCTTGCCGGCGCAGGACGTCCTTGCCACCGATGGGGCGGAGAAGCGCCGACTCCTCGATCACGAAGTGCAGCTTCAGCGGGTTCGCGTCGGCGGTGAGCCGCCGTTGGCGCTCCATGCGGAACGCCACCATCCGGTCCATGTCCACCGGTCGCACCCGGCGCGCCGAACTCGCCACGGCCGTGGCGTAGTCCTCGGTTTGCAGCAGGGCGTGCACGAAGAGGGGCGAGTACACGAAAGCCGACTCGGCCATTCCTTCCAGACCGGCGAAGAGGCGGAGCCAGTTGGGGATGACACCGGACCAAGGGGCCCACCAACTGCCGGTGTCGTCCGCCTCGGCCAACGCGATGATCCGCTCGACGCGGCCGGGGTCCGCGCCGTAGAAGGCGAGCAGCTTCGCGACCTCCTCGGGCGGCTGCCCGTAGCGGCCCGACTCCATGTTGCTGATCTTGCTCTCGGAGACGCCGAGGTGCGCGGCGCTGTGCTCCAACGTCTTCCGCGCCGCCTTGCGGTGGTTGCGGAGGGTCGCGCCGAGGAGCCACTTGAGTGCGACGGTGTCGCGTCGGGACATGACGGCCATCCTGCCGTGTCGCGGTGCACCCGATCAGGCGACTATCCCGCTCAAAGTATTTTGCCTTAGCTTTGACTGCCTTGATGATCCCCGCTCTCGGGAGGGCTCGTGTGGCAGGAACTGCATCTCCAGGTCAGGAACCGGCTGGCGGTGGTCGAAGGGGTCGCGACCGGCGGCGACGAGCGGGTGGTGGCGGACTTGGCGCGGTCCGAGGTCCCGCACCTCGTGGCGGCGATCCGCGTGCTGCTCGACGGGCACCGGCCGGACGTCGACGGCCACTGCCGCGCGTGCTGGGGCCGGAGGTGGTGGCAGCGGCCGACCGTGCCGTGTCGGCAGTACGTGCTGGCGCGCACGGCGTTGCTGGACCTGGCCGCGGACGCGCGGGAGGTGGCGTGATGGCGGTGCCGACGTTGCGGGGGCGGCTGCTGGGGCGGGAGGTCCGAGCGCTGCGCGAGGCGGCCGGGCTCGGGGTCGAGGAGGTGGCGGCCCGGTCACGGGGGTCGGTGCGGCAGATCGAGCGGGTCGAGGCCGGGTACGCGCCGGTCCGGTTCCCCGACCTGGTGGCGTGCGCGCCGGTGCTCGGGGACTCCTACCAGCGGCTGCTGAGGGTCTCGCAACAGGCGCACCTGCCCGAACTGCGGTGCGCGTGGGGCGACGAGGCGACCCGCGCGCTCGACCTGCTGCACGCGACGGCCACCGGGGTGCACACGGTCGGGGGCGGGGCGCGGCCGTTCACGTTGTTCCTCATGCCGGAGGGGGCGGACGTCGTGTTCCACGCGCACCTGGCCTCCGCGTTCTTCACCGAAGACCTCGGCGAGATCAGTGCCGCGCATCACATCATCGAGGCCCTGCCAGCGGATATGTGACGGTGAGCTAACGGGTTGCTGAAGACCTCCTCAGGTCGGAGATGATCCGGAACTCCCCCGCGTTCGGAGATCATGACCGCGTTCGTGGTGCTGTTCGTCGTCGCCGTCGTGCCGCTCGCGCCGACCGAGGCCGTGCTGATCGGCTACGGCGTGCTGGCCGCCTCCGGCGAGCTGTCGCTGACGGCCGTGATCGCCGTGGCGGCCCTCGGCTGCACCCTCTCCGACTTCGTCAACTTCGGCGTCGGGCGCGGGGTCGGGTTGCGGGCGCTCGAGCGGGTCGGGAGGCGGCCCGGTCCGCGGGCGGTGATCGCGTGGACGGCGGAGAGGCTGGCCACGCGCGGCGAGTCGATCCTGGTCGCGGTGCGGTTCGTGCCCGGCGGCGGGCTGGTCGGTGCGGTCCTGGCCGGGTCGCTGCGGTGGCGCCTGCGGCGGTTCGCGCCGATCGCGGCGGTCGGCGCCACGCTGTGGAGCGCCTACACGGCCACGCTCGGGTACTTCGGCGGGCAGCTCTTCACCGACCCGGTGGTGGCCACGCTGGTCTCGTTCGCGGTGGCGACGCTGGTCGGCGTGCCGATCGGGATGGCGGTGAGGGCCGCTCAGCGCCGGGCCGTGGCCGCCTGAGCCAAGCGGTTGCGCACCGCGACCCGGGCCCGCTCGTACGCGTGCGGGTCGTCGTGCAGGACCGACTGGGCGTTGGCCATCTCCAGGAACGCGACCAGCTCGAACGCCAACTGGTCCGGGTCGGCGACCTCCGGGATCGCGGCGACGGTCTCGCGGACGTAGGAGTTCCACTCGCGCCCGTACCCGGCGATCGCGTCGCGCACCCGTCCCGGCCGGGCGTCGAACTCGGCCTGCACGGCGTAGAAGAAGCACCCGCCGGGGAACGTGCGGTTCTCCGAGTACGCCAGCCACCGGTCCAGCAGCGCCGCCAGCCGGGCCGGGCCCGGGGGCTCGGTCACCGGCTCCACGACCTCGCGCGCGAAGATCGCCGCCGCCGCGCGCACGGTCGAGAGCTGCAGCTCCTCCTTCGACCCGAAGTGCGCGAACACGCCGCTCTTGCTGACCTCCAGCTCGGTGGCCAACCGCCCGATCGACAGGCCCTCCAGCCCTTCCACCGACGCGATCTCCGCCGCCCGCCGCAGGATCTGCCGCCGCGTCTGCTCGCCGCGCTCCACCCGTCCGTCGACCTTCACGTCCTCCACGCTAGCCCCCTTGACCACTCGCAAACTAATTGTACGATCGTTCGTACAACTTGAGGGGTGGATGGACACATGGATCTCCTGGACCTGAACCGGTCGTCGCTCGACCTCAACCTGAAGCTCATGGCCGAGCTGGACGAGTCGCACCTGGACCTGCCCACGCCGTGCGCCGGCTGGACCGTCTACGAACTGCTGCGCCACCAGGTCGAGTCCACGCTGGCGTTCACCGCGTCCGTCCGCGGCACGGCCGTCGACGCGCCGGCGAGCGACGACCTGACCGTCGCCTACCGGGTCGCGACCGACGCGGTCACCGAGGCGTTCCGCGCGGACGGCGTGCTGGAGCGCGAGGCCGAGTTCCCCAACTACGGCCTGCGCCGCGGCCGCGAGCTGGTGGCCGGGCACTTCATCGACAACCTCGTGCACGCCTGGGACCTGTCCCGCGCGATCGGCGTGGACAGCACGCTGGACACCGAACTCGCCACGGCCGCCTACCGGATGTCGCGGTACTTCCCGACCACGCCGGACGTCCGAGGGCCGGGAGCCGCGTTCGCGATGCCGGTCGCGGTGCCGGAGGACGCGCCGATCACCGACCGCCTCGTCGGCCTGCTCGGCCGTTCGCCGAACTGGCCGGCGTGACGTGACCACCGGGTCGGGGGCGCCACCACAGGGGGAGGCGCCCCCGACCCGCTACCCCGGTAGCACGCCGGGGATGGCTCCGCGGTGTGACGACCCGCGCCTCGCGCGCGCCTAGCGTTCGTGCCGTGAAAACCCTCGGCATCCACCCGCGACCCGGGATCCTCCGCGCGCTCGTCGCCGCGATCCCCGTGCTGCTCGCCCTCTACCTGGTGGCACGGGGCTGGTTCTACCCGCTCTGGCCGGACACCGTCGGCGCGATCGGCCACCCGTTCACCGCCGACCCCGGCCTCGGCGGCGCGTGGGGCGGGCCCACCCTCGCCGGCGCGTGGCTCGTGCACGCCCTCATCGCGCTCGCCGTCCAGGCCGGCTGCCTGGTCGTCGTCCGGGTGCTCTACCGGCCCGTGAGCCGCTAACCCTGCTCCGGGTGCACGTCGCCCGCGGGCACCACGGCGCCTTCGCCGTCGACGAACCGCACGTTGACCCGACGCCCGTCGTCGGTCCGGTAGACGACCGTGGACACGGTGTCCGGCAGGTGCTCGTCGCCCCACTCCTGCAAGGCGCACAGCACCAGGTTCACCCGCCGGCCCGCCTCGGTGAGGCAGTAGGCGTCGCGCGGGCGCTGCCCCGGCTCCCGGTAGGACCGCCGGACCAGCAGGCCGCTGTCGACCAGCTTCGCGAGCCTCGCCGTGAGCACGTCGGAGGCGATGCCGAGGCGCGCGCGGAACTCCGAGAAGCGGGTCGCGCCGGCGAGGGCCTCGCGCAGCACGAGGAACGTCCAGCGCTCGCCGACGAGGTCCACCGCCTTGACCAAGGAGCAGTTCTCGTCCGGTGGCGTCACCGCCCCAGTATGGCTCGGTTGTGCATCCCAAGCCAGCCAGGCTAGGTTGGCAAAGCCAACTCACCCCTGGGAGAACCCTCCATGAAGATCGCCAACTCGGTCGCCCTGGTCACGGGGGCCAACCGCGGCCTCGGCCTGCACTTCGCGCGGCAGTTGCGGGAGCGGGGCGCGGCGAAGGTCTACGCCACCGCGCGCGACGCCGGCTCGATCGACCTGCCGGGCGTCGAGGTGCTGACCCTGGACATCACCGACCCGGCCGCCGTCACCGCCGCGGCCTCGGCCGCCGGTGACGTCACCCTGCTGGTCAACAACGCGGGCATCATCACCGGCGAGAACCTGGTCACCGGCGACCCCGCCGCGATCCGGCTGGAGATGGACACGCACTTCTACGGCACGTTGGCGATGATCCGGGCGTTCGCGCCGGTCCTCGCGGCCAACGGCGGCGGCGCGATCGTGAACGTGCTCTCGTCGATGTCGTGGGTGTCCTACGACCGCGCCACCGCGTACAGCGCGGCCAAGGCGGCGCAGTGGAGCCTCACCAACGGCGTGCGGGTGGAGCTCGCGGGCCAGGGCACGCTGGTCACCGGCGTGCACCTGGGCCCGACGGACACCGACATGACCGCGAGCATGGACGTGCCGAAGAACGATCCCGCGGACGTCGTGCGCGCCGCGCTGGACGGCGTCGAGGCCGACCTCGTCGAGGTGCTGGCCGACCAGGGCGTGGTCGACCTGAAGGCCGCGCTGGCCGCCGACCCGCGCACCCTCTACCCGCAGGTGGTCTGAACACCGGTCCGGGGGCGCCGGTCGGCGCCCCCGGACGCGGGACTCACGGGTTCAACGCCTCCGTCATCGAGGCGGGTCCGACCAGGGGGATGTCCGGCGAGATGCCGCCCTCCTCCACCAGCTCGGCCTTGACCTCGTGCGGCCGGATCTTGCCGGCCCGGATGTCCTCCGCCCAGTGGCACGCGACCTTGTGCCCCGGCAGCACCTCGCGCAGCGCGGGCCGCTCGGTGTCGCACCGGGTCGCCTGCTTCCACGGGCAGCGCGTGTGGAAGCGGCAGCCCGTCGGCGGGTTGGCGGGCGAGGGCAGGTCGCCGGTGAGCAGGATCCGCTCGCGCTCGTCCTCCACCACCGGGTCCGGCACGGGGATCGCGGACAGCAACGCCCTGGTGTACGGGTGCAGCGGCTCGGCGTAGAGGGCGTCCGAGGTCGCCTCCTCCACCAGCCCGCCCAGGTACATCACGCCGACCCGGTCGGAGATGTGCCGCACCACGGCGAGGTCGTGCGCGATCACCAGGTAGGTGAGCCCGAACTCGTCCTGGAGGTCCTCCAGCAGGTTGACCACCTGCGCCTGCACCGACACGTCCAGCGCGGACACCGGCTCGTCGGCGATGATCAGGTCCGGCTCGACCGCCAGCGCCCGCGCGATGCCGATGCGCTGCCGCTGGCCGCCGGAGAACTCGTGCGGGTACTTGCGCAGCGACGTGGACGGCAGGCCGACCGCCGACAGCAGCTCGCGCAAGCGCTTGCCCGTCGACTCGCGACCCTTGTCCAGGCCGTGCGCCCGCAGGCCCTCGACCAGCAACGAGTCCACCGACTGCCGCGGGTCCAGGGACGACATGGGGTCCTGGAACACCATCTGCATCCGGCGGCGCATCCGGCGCAGTTCCTCGCCCTTGAGCCCGACCAGGTCCGTGCCGTCGAACAGCACGCGGCCGTCGGTCGGCTCGACCAGCCGCAGCATGCCGCGGCCCAGGGTCGACTTGCCGCAGCCGGACTCGCCGACCAGGCCGTAGGTCTCGCCGCGGTTGATCCGCAGGTCCACGCCGTCGACCGCGTACACGTGGCCGACCGTGCGGTCGACCAGCAGGCCTCGCTTGATCGGGAAGTGGATCTTCAGGCCCTCGACCGACACCAGCGTGTCGCCCGTGGGCGCGTCGGCGGCTGCCGGTTCGACAGCGGCGGTCATGCGGGCACCTCCTGGGCGGCGGGCGTTCCCGGCAGCACCGGGTTGTGGCAGCGCAGCGAGCGCACGTCACCGGCCTCCAGCTCGGGCGTGACCTCGCGGCACACCGCCAGCGCGTTGGGGCAACGGGGGGCGAACGCGCACCCGTGGTCCCACGGGATGTTGTCGGCCACCGAACCCTTGATCGGGACGAGCTTCTCGCCACGCGCGCCGTCGAGCCGCGGGATCGACGCCAGCAGGCCGTGCGTGTACGGGTGCCGCGGCTCGGCGAACAGCGGGTACCGCTCCGCCTTCTCCACCACCCGGCCGCCGTAGAGCACGTTGACCTCGTCGCACAGCCCCGCCACGACGCCCAGGTCGTGCGTGATCATGATCAGCGCCGTGCCCAGGTCCTGCACGAGCTCCTTGAGCAGGGCGAGGATCTGCGCCTGGATCGTCACGTCCAGCGCCGTGGTCGGCTCGTCGGCGATGAGCAGCCGCGGCCGGCACGCCAGCGCGATGGCGATCAGCGCGCGCTGCCGCATGCCGCCGGAGAGCTGGTGCGGGTACTCGCTCAGCCTGCGCCCCGGGTCGGGGATGCCGACCCGGCCGAGCAGGTCGGCCGCCTCCACCATCGCCGCCTTGCGGGACATGCCGCGGTGCCGTTCCAGCACCTCGGTGACCTGCAAGCCGATCGGGATCACCGGGTTGAGCGACGACAGCGGGTCCTGGAACACCATGCCCAGGTCGCGGCCACGCCGGTTGCGCATCTCCTTGTCGCTCAGGGTGAGCAGGTCGGTGCCCTCGAACCGGACGGAGCCGGTGACCTTGTTGCCGCGCGAGGGCAGCAGGCCCATGATCGCCAGCGACGTCACGGACTTGCCGCAGCCGGACTCGCCGACCAGGCCCACCGTCTGCCCGGGGTCGACGTCGAAGGAGACGCCGTCCACGGCGGTGAAGGGCTCGGTGCCCCTGCGCTGGAAGACCACCCGCAGATCACGCACTTCGAGCAACGCCATCGCGGTTCACCTCCGGTTCTTCGGGTCGAGCGCCTCGCGCAGCGCCTCGCCGAGCAGCGTGAAGCCCAGCGCGACGATGATGATGGCGATGGCCGGGTAGAACGCCAGCTCCGGCTTGACGTCGATGTAGCGCTGCGAGTTGCCGAGCATCAGCCCCCACTCGGCCCGGGACGGGTCCGGGTCGCCGAGGCCGAGGAACGACAGCGACGCCGCCTCGATGATCGCGGTCGCCAGGGTCAGCGTCGACTGCACGATGACCGGGCCGAGCGAGTTCGGCAGCATGTGCCGGAACACGACGGTCCGCCGCCGCACGCCCAGCGCCGTCGCCGCGAGCACGTGGTCGCTGTGCCGTTGCGCGAGCATGGCGCCGCGCAGCAGCCGGGCGAAGATCGGCACGGTGGTCACCGCGACCGCGATGATCACCGTGGTCTGGCTGCCCCGGCTCGCCAGCGCCGCGATCGAGATGGCCAGCAGCAGGCTGGGGATCGACAGCATGATGTCGGTGAACCGCATCAGCCAGCTGTCCACCCAGCCGCCGAACGCCCCGGCCGCGCCGCCGATGAGCATGCCGAGCGCCAGGCCGATCAAGGTCGCGCCGACGCCGACGATCAGCGACTGCTGCGCGCCGACGAGCAGCCGGCTGAAGAAGTCGCGGCCCAGCTCGTCGCCGCCCAGCAGGAACCCCGGCATCGGGCCGGGGATGAAGTCCGGCCGCAGGTCCTCCAGCAGTTCCGGGTAGCGCTGGTAGGGGTCCTTCGGCGCGATGAACGGCGCGATGATCGCCAGCACCAGGAACATCAGCACCAGGAACGCGCCGATCAGGGCGACCGGGCTGCGCAGCATCCGCCGCAGCGCGTCGGCGGCCAGGCTCGTGCCCGCCGACTCCGCCAGGGCGTCCACCCGCTGCTGCTTGCGCTTGAGGAGACTGGTCATGATGCCCGCACCCTCGGGTCGATGATCGCGTAGGAGATGTCGACCAGCAGGTTGACGAGCACGTAGACCACCGCCGCGAGCAGCAGCAACGCCTGCAGGCGCGGGTAGTCCCGGCGCTCGATCCCCTGGGCCAGCAACGATCCGAGCCCGCCCCACACGAACACCCGCTCGGTGAGCACGGCGCCGCCCAGCAGCAGACCGGTCTGGAGGCCGATCGTGGTCGACACCGGCAGCATCGCGTTGCGCAGCACGTGCCGGCGGCGGACCAGCGTCGCCTGCAGGCCCTTGGCGTTGGCCGTGCGGACGAAGTCCTCGTTGAGCACGTCGAGCACCGAGGCGCGGGTGATCCGCACGATGACGGCGAGCGGGATGGTGCCCAGCGCGATCGCGGGCAGCACAAGGTGCCACAGCGCGTCGGCCGCGGCGTCCCACTCCTGGGTCAGCAGGCCGTCGAGCACGGCGAAGTTCGTGACGTGCGTCGGGTCGATGGTGACGTCCTGCCTGCCCGACGGCGGGAACAGCGCCAGGTCCTGCGCGAACAGCTGCTTGAGCAGGATGCCGAGGAAGAACACCGGCACGGCGACGCCGACCAGCGTGCCGATGACGGTGGCGTTGTCCAGGAACCGCCCCCGGTAGCTGGCGGCCAGGTAGCCGAGCGGGATGCCGAGCACCACGGCGAACAACAACGCGGTCAGGCCCAGCTCGATGGTGGCGGGCAGCGCGCGGCCGATCTCGGCCACCACCGGCTCACCGCTGATCAAGGAGCTGCCGAAGTCACCGCTGAGGATGCGGCCCATGAACTTGAGGTACTGGATGAAGATCGGTTGGTCGAGGCCGAGGACCTTGTTGAGCGCCTCGATCTTCTCCGGGGTCGCCTTGTCGCCGAGCAGCGCGCCGGCCGGGCCGCCGGGCAGCGACCGCAGCCAGACGAAGACCAGCAGCGACAGGATCAGCAGTGTGGGGATCGCCTGGAGCAGGCGACGGACTATGAATCGCAGCATGATGGAAGCCCTCTGGACAGCACGGGTGGTGACGCCCGGATCACGAGCGCCACCACCCGCCTACCGTTCGGTTCAGCCCTTGCTCACCGTGTCGAAGCGCTCGTCGGTCAGCGGGCTGGGCACGAGGCCCGAGATCTTGCTGCTGACCACGATCGCGGGCGGCGAGTGGGACACCGGGATCGCGGGCAGGTACTTGCTCATGAGGTCGCGGCTCACCTGCTTGTAGGCGTCCGCGTGCTTGTCCTGGTCGACCACGCCGTCGGCCGCGGCGATGGCGTCGAACATCGACTGGTCGCCGAAGCCGAACTCCTTCTTCTCCCGACCGAAGAAGGTGCCGACGAAGTTGCCGGCGTCGTTGTAGTCGCCGGTCCAGCCGAGCAGGTGCAGGTCGTGCTTGCCGAGCTTCTGCACGTCGTCCTTGTAGCCGCCGTTCCACGGGCGGGAGACGATCTCGGCGTTGATGCCCGCGGCCTTCAGGTCGTCGACGATCACCGCCGCGATCTCGGACGGGTTCGGCATGTACGGCCGGCTGACCTCGGTGGGCACGTAGAACTTCAGGCTCAGGTTCGACACGCCGGCCTGCGTGAGCAGGTCCTTGGCCTTGGCCACGTCGTGCGGGTACTGCTGCACGTCCTCGGCGTAGCCCGCGACGGTCTTCGGCATGAACTGCGTCGCCACCTCGGCGCCCAGCGGCAGCTTGGTCTTGACCAGCTGCTCGCGGTTGACGGCGTAGGCGATGGCCTGGCGGACCCGCAGGTCCTTCAGCGCCGGGTTGTTCGCGCCGTTGATGCCCAGGTAGAGGATGTTGAACGCGGGCCGCGGCGTGACGTTGAAGCCGTCGGTCTTCAGCGAGTTGTAGTCCGCCGGGCTCGGGAAGTCGTAGCCGTCGATCGTGCCGGCCTTGAGTTCCTGCTTGCGCGCGTTCTCATCGGGGATGATCTTGAAGATCAGCTTGTCGAGCTTGGCCTTCTCGCCCCAGTAGTCGTCGTTGCGGACCAGGGTGATGGTCTTGTTGGCCTTGTCGAACTTCTCCAGCTTGAACGCGCCGGTACCGGTCGGGTGCTCGGTCGCGTAAGCCGGATAGGTGAACGAGTCACCCGACTGCACGACGTTGTCCGCGTCGTACTTCTTCAGCGCCTCGGGGCTGGAGATGGACAGCGCGGTCAAACCGAAGGCGGCCGGGAAGGCGCCCTTGTACTTGTTGAGGTTCAGCACGGCGGTGTGCTCGTCCTTGGCCTCGCAGGACTTGTAGACCGGCTCGCCCGCCGCGTCGCCCTCGTTCTTGGCGAAGCCCTCGAACACGTCGCCGTAGTAGATCATCTGGCTCTGGGCGGCGGCGCCCTTCATGTTGAACCAGCGGTCCATGTTGAAGCAGACGGCCGCGGCGTCGAACGCCGTGCCGTCGTGGAACTTGACGCCCTTGCGCAGGTCGAACGTCCACGACTTGCCGTCTTCGCTGGGCGTCCACTTCTCCGCGAGACCCGGCGCGAGGTCGGCGGTGCCCCGCTTGTAGGTGACCAGCGTGTCGAACATCTGGCGGATGGGGCGGAAGCTCTCGCCGTCGTCGTTGAAGATCGGGTCGAAGTTCTTGGGCTCGCCCGCGGCGCCGAAGACCATCGTGCCGCCGACCTTGCCGGACCCCGAGTCGTCGCCGCGCTCGGATTGGGCACAGGCCGACAGTGCCAGTGCCGCGACGCCGGTCAGGCCGATCGCGGCCAACCATCGGCGCCGGGCCGTTCGAGATTGAAGCATTTGACACACCCCTAGGGAAATCCGGGATCTCACGGTGTGGTCACGGACCCTAACCGGTCACCACAACCCTTCCGACTCGTCCGAGGTCACGATCCGGCCACGTGAATCAGCATTAACACACGTCCCGCGCACCTTCGCTGACCCAAAGTGACCACGTCGGATCGGGCAAACACCCTCCTACGCTGTACAACGGACAACAGAAACCCGCACACGCGCGGAGGGAGGTCGCTGGTGAGCCCTGTGGTCGAGTTCCGCGTCCTCGGCCCGTTGCAGGTGCTGGTCGACGGCGAGCAGGTCGTGGTGCGGGCGGGCCGGCAGAGGTCCCTGCTTGTGTCTCTTCTCATGCGCGCCGGCGCCGGCGTCTCGGTCGACGAGCTCGCGGAGCACATCTGGGGCGCCGACCCTCCCGCGCGGGCCCGGGGCACGCTGCAGACCTACGTGATGAGACTTCGGCAGGTGCTCGGACCGGCGGTGCCGATCCGGACCGTGCCCGACGGCTACCTGATCGACGTCGACGAGCGCACCATCGACGTGATGCGGTTCGAGCAGCTCGTCGAGGAGGGCGAGCGGGAGCGGGCCGCGGGCAGGCTGGAGTCGGCGTCGGCGATCTTCACCGCGGCGCTGGCGCTGTGGCGCGGGCCCGCGATGGTGGACGTGCCGTCGGAGGTGCTGCACCGCGACGAGGTGCCGCGCCTGGGTGAACGGCGGCTGCACGTCGAGGAACGCCGGGTCGAGGTCGACCTCGAGCTGGGCCGCCACGCCGAGCTGATCCCCGAGCTGTCCCGGCTGACCAGCGAGCACCCGCTGCGGGAGCGGCTGTGGGCGCAGCTGATGGTCGCGCTGTACCGGTCCGGGCGGCAGGCCGACGCGCTCGGCGCGTACCGGCGGGTCAGCGGGCTGCTGGCCGAGCAGCTCGGCATCGACCCCGGCGACGAGCTGCGGCGCGTGCACCAGCAGGTGCTCGGCGGTTCGTCGTCGCTCGACCTGGGGCAGAACGCGCCCGCCGCGCGGCGCGACCGGGTGGTGCCCTCGCAGCTGCCCGCCGACATCGGCGACTTCGTGGGCCGTGAGCAGGCCGTTCAGCTGATCGAGGCGTTGCTGCGGACCGCGCAGGGCGTGCCCGTGGTCACGCTGGCCGGGCCGCCGGGCGTCGGCAAGACGGCGCTGGCCGTGCACACGGCGCACAAGATGCGGCACTGCTTCCCCGACGGGCAGCTGTACGTCAACCTGCGCGGTTACGCCCAGGGCCCGCCGTTGAGCGCGGTGGACGTGCTGCCGCGGTTCCTGCGCGCGCAGGGCGTGCCGCCCGAGTCCGTGCCGCTCGACCAGGACGAGCAGGAGGCGATGTTCCGGTCGCGGCTGACCGACCAGCAGGTGCTGCTGGTGCTGGACAACGCGGCCAACGCCGAGCAGATCCGGCCGCTGCTGCCCGGCTCGCCGGGGTGCGCGGTGCTCGTGACCAGCCGCGACACGCTGCGCGGGCTGGCGGTCAGCCACGCCGCGTCCAACGTGCGGCTCGACGTGCTCGACCGGTCCGAGACGCGGGCGCTGCTGGCCGGGATGCTCGGCGACGACGTGGTGGCGTCGCAGTCCGCGGCGGCCGACGAGCTGGCCGAGCTGTGCGCGCACCTGCCGCTGGCGCTGCGGATCGCGGCGGCGAACCTGCTGTCCCGGCCGGAGATCACCATCGCGTCCTACGTGGAGGAGCTGCGTGCGGGCAACCGGCTCGCGGCGCTGGCCGTGGAGGGTGACGAGCGGGCGGCCGTGCACGCGGCGTTCGACCTGTCGTACACGGCGCTGAAGCCGGAGCTGGCGTCGCTGTTCCGGCTGCTGTCGCTGGCGCCGGGCGACATCACGCCGGACGTGGCGGCGGCGTTGGGCGGGCTGACCACGCAGGACGCGCGGCGGCGGCTCGACCGGCTGGCCACGGCGAACCTCGTGGACAACCACGCGCCCGGCCGCTACCAGTTCCACGACCTGCTGCGGGACTACGCGACCGAGCGGCGCGGGATCGAGGACGACCCGGAGGAGAGCGCGCAGGCGTCGCGGCGGCTGCTGGACTGGTCGATCCGATCGGTGGACAACGCCACGGACGCGTTCAAGAGCACCTTGCTGCGGCTGCCGCGCACCGACGTCGTGCCGGGCGTGACACCGCGCCTGTTCTCCACCTCGGCGGAGGCCCTGGCCTGGCTGGACGCCGAGCGCGGCAACCTGGTCGGGCTCGTCGTGCACGCCGCCGACCGCCAGCCCGACGGCGACGTGTGGCAGCTGGCCGACGCGCTGCGGCGGTACTTCTACACGATCGGGTTGCCGGTGGAGTGGCTGGCGACCGCGAAGGCCGGCCTGTCGGTCGCGCAGTCCTCCCAGGACGCCCTCGGCGAGGTGGCGATGCTGTCGTCGCTCGGCACGCTGTACTGGGCGATCGGACAGCACCGGGTGGCCGTCGACTACTTCCGGCGCGCGATCCCGATCCAGCAGCGCACCGGCGCCGCGCCCGCCGTCGAGGCCGCCGTGCTGGCGAACCTCGGCGCGGTCTGCATCGACATCGGCGACCTGGAGCAGGCCGCCGAGCACCTGGAGCGCGCGCTCGTGATCACGCGGGCCATCGGCGCGTTGCAGCAGGAGGGCATCGCCCAGCTCAACCTCGGCGGGGTCTACATGCAGCTCGGTCAGCTGGACCGGGCGGTGTCGTCGTTCGAGGGCGCGCTGGACGTCGGCAACCGGCTCGGCGCGTGGATGACGCAGGCCGACAGCCACCGCGCGCTGGCCGAGGTGCACCTGTTCCTGGGTCAGCCGCAACGTGCCGCCGAGCTGTACCAGCGGTGCGGCGAGCTGTACGAACGGGCCGGCGCGCGTGGGTTCGCCCACTTCTCGCACGAGGGCTTGGCGCTGGCGCACGTGATGAGGGGCCAGTGGGCCGACGCCGCGCGCGAGGCCGGGCGGGCGGTGGCCATCGCGGAGGAGCTGGGCAACCTGAAGGGGTTGTGCGACGCGAAGAACGCCCTCGGTGAGGCGTTGTGCGGGTTGGGCAGGCTGGAGGAGGCCGTCGAGCACACGACGGAGGCGCTGCGGATCGCCGAGGAGACGGGCTACCCGCTGGGCATCTGCGCGGCGCGGCGGAGCCTGGCGCTGACCCACCACGCGGCGGGCCGGCTGGACGAGGCGCGCTACTCGGCGAGCCAGGCGCTGGACAGCGCCGTCCGGTACCGACTGCGGATCGCCGAAGTGGACGTGCTGGCCGTGCTCGGGCGGATCAGGCTCGACCAGGGTGACGCGGCGCAGGCGCTGGACCTGGCGCTGCGGTGCCTGGAGCTGAGCGGGACCACGGGGCAGCGGTGCGTGCACGCGCGGGCCGCCCACCTGGCAGGCGACGTCCTGGCCACCACCGGCGACGACGCCGAGGCGCGCCGGCACTGGCGGACGGCACTGGAGTGGTTCACCGCGATCGGATCGCCGGACGCGGACGTGGTGCGGGCCTCGCTCGACGGGTGACCCGGCCGACGTGTCGGTGCGGCTTCGGGCTGGGCGCGGCTTCGGACCGGTGCGGCTCGGTCGGGCGCGGCTTCGGTCGGTGCGGGCCTGGTCAGGCGCGGGTCCGGTCGGGCATCGGCACGGTCGGGCGCGGGCTCGGGCAGGCGCGGCTTCACCCGGGCGTGGGGCCGGTCAGTCGGGTGTGACGATCCGGTCGGCGCGGGACTTCGTGGCGTCCACGGCGAACCAGCCGCGTTCGAACGCCTGCCAGCGCCGCAGGTGCGCGCGGCTCGCCTCGCCGTCCCGCTCGACGGCCCGGCGCAGCCGCTCCTCCGGGTCGGGCACCTCGACCCAGATCGCCTCGTCCAGCTCCCGCGCGATCGAACGCCGGGCCGCCGAGACGCCCTCGATGACCAGCACCTCCGGCGCCGGCACGTGCACCACCTCGCCGAGGCGCGGCACGCCGCCGGTCCACTCCATGCGCCGGTAGCGGGCCTCGCGGCCGTGCCGGAGCGGGTCGAGGACCTCGGTGACCAGGCGCGGCCACCACGACACCGGGTCGGTCCAGGTGGCGAAGTGGTCGGTCGGCACCACGGTCGCGCCCAGCTCCGACGCCAGGCGCGCCGCGAACGTCGACTTGCCCGAGCCCGAGGGCCCGTCCACCGCGACGAGCCTCACATGCTGCGCCGGCCGGACAGGGCCCGGCCGAGGGTGAGCTCGTCGGCGAACTCCAGGTCACCGCCCATCGGCAGGCCCGACGCGAGCCTGGTGACGGTGAGGCCCGGGAAGTCGCGCAGCATCCGCACCAGGTACGTCGCGGTCGCCTCGCCCTCCGTGTTCGGGTCCGTGGCGATGATGATCTCCGACACGTCCGTGCCGATCCGGGTGAGCAGCTGCCTGATCCGCAGCTGGTCCGGCCCGACACCCGACAACGGGTCGAGCGCCCCGCCCAGGACGTGGTAGCGGCCCTTGAACTCGCGGGTCCGCTCGACCGCCAGGACGTCCTTCGGCTCCTCCACCACGCAGATCAGGGTCAGGTCGCGGCGCGGGTCGCGACAGATGCGGCAGGTCGCCTCGGCCGAGACGTTGCCGCACACGTCGCAGAACACCACGCCGTCCTTGACCTTCTGCAACGCGTCCTGGAGCCGGCCGATGTCGGCCGGGTCCGCGGCGAGCAGGTGGAAGGCGATGCGCTGCGCGCTCTTCGGACCGACGCCCGGCAGCCTGCCGAGCTCGTCGATCAAGTCCTGGACGGGCCCCTCGTACATCAGCCGAACAGCTTCCCGAGACCGCCGAGGTCGTCCATCCCGCCCATGCCGCTGGCGAGCGGGCCCATCTTCTGGGCCGCCAGCTCCTGGGCGGCGCGGTTGGCGTCGCGCACGGCGGCGACGACCAGGTCGGACAGCGTCTCGACGTCGTCCGGGTCGACCGCCTTCGGGTCGATGTCCAGGCTCTTGAGCTCGCCGCCGCCGGACACGACGGCGGTGACCAGACCGCCGCCGGCGGTGCCGGTGACCTCGGCCTCGGCCAGCTCCTGCTGGGCTTCAGCGAGCTGCTGCTGCATCTTCTGCGCCTGCTGGAGGATTTGCTGCATGTTGGGCCCACCGGGTTGCACCGCGGGTTCCTCTCTTCGGGGTCTGCCGCCGTTCACCAGCGTAGTCGCGTCGATCAGCCCTTCAACGGCCGAGCGCCAAGCTCGTCGGCGAGGAGCTTGAGCACGACGGCCTCCGGGTCGAGCCGCTGGTCGTCCGCGTCGCCGGGCAGCGCGGCCTCGGCCAGCATCTCCTCCTCGTCCACCGGCTCCGGCGGGAGGGGCTCATCGGGCTCCGGCGGCTCGGGGGGCGGCGGCACGTCGTCGACCGGTGGTCGGCCGGACGGCGCCGGGCGGGACTCCGGCTGACGGGCCTGGCCGGGCTGCTGCGCCTGGCTCGGCCTGGTCACCGCCGGTCGCTGCGGCTTCTGCGCCGCCTGGCGGGCCGGGGCGGCGGCCGCGTCGCCGTGCACGCACCGCACCTGCCACGTGCCGCCGAGGACCTGCGCGAACGCGGCGGCGATGGCGTCGGCGTTGCGCGGCTCGGCGAGCCGGCGGGCCAGCGGCGCGGAGGTGTGGGTGAGCGTGACCGTGGTGCCGTCGACGTCGGCGACGGTGGCGTTGGTGAGCATCGCCTCCGTGCTGCGGCTCGTCCCGCGGACCACGCCCAACAGCTCCGACCAGCGCCGACGCACCTCGACCGCGTCGACACCGCCGGAGGCTGCCGCCGGTGCGGCTGCCTGGGCCGGCTGGGCCGCGGGTGAGTTGTCCGACGCGCCGGGGTGCGCGCTCTGCGGCGCGGCGGCGTGCGGTGCGGCGGCCTGGGGTGCGTCGGCGTGCGGTGGCTGCGCGGCAGCCGGCGACGTGCCTCCAGCTGCGGCGGCGTGCGGCGCGGCGGCGTGCGGTGGCTGGGCGGCAGGCGACGTGCCCGGTGCGGCGGCGTGCGACGGGGGCGCGGTGCTCGGCCGGGCCTGCGGCGCGTCCGGCGGCTGCGCGGCGCGCTGGTCCACCTCCGGCGCGACGGGCGCGCTCTCGGCCGACCTCATCGCCGCCGACCGCAGCACCGGCGGGGTGGGCAGTCCAGGGGGCGCGGCCGGCGGCGCGGCAGCGGCCGGAGGCGCGGTCTCGGCGGGCCTGGCGACGGGCGGCGCGGCGGGGGCCTGCGGCGCGGCGGGCTCGGCCGCGCGCTGCGAGGGGCGCTGGAAGCGGGTCTCCACGGGCCCCGCCGGTGCGCCGCCCGCCGGCGGGCCGTGGCGCTCCAGCTGTTCGACGCGTTGCAGCAGGCCCGACTCGACGTCGCCGACCGACGGCAGGAGCATCCGCGCCGTCACGAGTTCGAGCAGCAGGCGGGGCGCGGTCGAGCCGCGCATCTCGGTCAACCCCTGGTGCAGGATTTCCGCCCAACGGGTGACCGTCGCGGGCCGGGTCGCGTCGCGTTGCGCGATCATCTTGGCCAGCTCGTCGTCCGGCGCGGACACCAGGCCGCGGTCCGCCGCGTCCGGCACGGCGTGCAGCAGCACCAGGTCGCGCAGCCGGTCGAGCAGGTCGGACGCGAACCGGCGCGGGTCGTGCCCGGCCTCGACCAGCCGGTCGACGGTGCCGAACACCGCCGAACCGTCGCCGTTCGCCAGGCCGTCCACCACGTCGTCGATCAACGCCACGTCGGTCACGCCGAGCAGCGCGATCGCCCGGTCGTAGCGCACCCCTTCGGGGCCCGCGCCGGACAGCAGCTGGTCCATCACCGACTGCGTGTCCCGCGCCGACCCACCGCCCGCGCGGATCACCAGCGGGAACACCGACGGGTCGACCGTGACGCCCTCGGCCGCGCAGTTGCGCTCCAGCAGCGCCCGCATCGAGCTCGGCGGGATCAGCCGGAACGGGTAGTGGTGCGTGCGCGAGCGGATGGTGGGCAGCACCTTGTCCGGCTCGGTGGTGGCGAAGATGAAGATCAGGTGCTCGGGCGGCTCCTCCACGATCTTCAGCAGGGCGTTGAAGCCCTGCGTGGTGACCATGTGCGCCTCATCGATGATGAACACCCGGTACCGCGACTCGGCCGGCGCGTAGAACGCCTTGTCCCGCAGCTCGCGCGCGTCGTCCACGCCGCCGTGGCTCGCCGCGTCCAGCTCTACCACGTCCACGGTGCCCGGACCGTTGGGCGCCAGGCCGACGCACGAGTTGCACTCGCCGCACGGGTCGGGCGTCGGGCCCTGCACGCAGTTCAGCGAGCGCGCCATGATGCGGGCGCTGGACGTCTTGCCGCACCCGCGCGGCCCCGAGAACAGGTACGCGTGGTTGACCCGACCGGCCGCCAGGGCGGTGCGCAGCGGTTCGGTGACGTGCTCCTGGCCGACGACCTCGCCGAAGGTCGCCGGACGGTACTTGCGGTAGAGGGCGAGCGCCACGTCGGGGACCTTACCGGGAGGGTCCGACAAAGAAAGGGGACCCCGTGCACCCACCAGAGCCCGCTTATCCTTGCTGCCTTCCGGCCCTGGGGAGGTTCGCGAGATATGTGCCGCACGAGGTCCGCCACCAGTGTAGCCGGTCGCCCCACTGGCTCTGTCCCCACCCACTCCGGGCACGGGAAGATTTCACCGGTTAGTGGCACTACCCGGTGAAGGAGGAACCAGATGAGGGCTCTCGTCCTCGCGTGCGCCGCCCTGGTGCTCGGCGCCACCACCGCCGCGGCCGACCCCGTGCCGCCGCGGCACGCCATCGTCATCTGCCAGACCGCGAGCTTCTACGGCAACTACGACCACGCGGTCGGCCCGGTCGAGTTCAAGCGGACGCTGACCTACGGCAACAAGATCGGTCACACGCCCGGCGCCCACCCCGTCTACAACGGGTGGGCGGCGAGCATGGACTTCGGCCCCAACGACTGGGGCTACCTCCGGATCGAGTGCATCGGGGGCTACGACTCGTGGTGAGAGCAGCAGCAGTCCTGGCGGCCGCCGTCGCGCTCGTCGCCACCGCGTCGCCCGCCCAAGCCGCCAACGGCACGGTCGGCGAGCGCGAGACCGTGTGCGCCAACGACCTCTACGTCCGCACCGCACCCGACGACGGCCCGTGGATGGGCACCCTCTACCGCAGCCAGACGTTCCTGGTGAAGGGCCCGAAGTCCGGCAACTACATCTACGGCTTCGCCTACGGGCACATCAACGCGCACGGCTGGGTGGCCGACGGCTGGTTCTGCTAGCCGAGGGCGGCCGTGAACAGCGGCACGGCGTGCTCCAGCGCGTAGGCCATGCCGAGCGACGAGCCGCTGGAGAAGGCGTTGACCAGGTTCTCGTCCTCCAGGATCAACGCCTTCTCCGGCACCAGCGGGTTGGCCTTGAGGGCGGTCGCGTCGCCGCCGATCGGGAACAGCACGCTCAGGTCGGCGGTCAGCAGGTCCAGCCGCTCGGTGGAGATGTCGACGTAGAACGTGCCGGAGGCGAGGGCCTCGACGTCCTCGCGGAGGGTGAAGCCGAGCGCCTTCATGAAGTCCGCGCGCGGGTCGCCGGAGACGTACGCGCCGAACTTGCCGTCGAAGTACGCGCCGACCACGGCGGTCCGGCCGTCGAACTTCTCGTTCGCGGCGAACTTCGCGTCCAGGTCGGCGATGACCTCCGCGCCCTCGGACACCTTGCCCAGGGCCTTCGCGACCAGCTCGACCTGCTGCCGCCACGACGTGCCGTAGGGGATGACGTCCTTCGGCGCGCCGATGGTGGGCGCGATCTTGGACAGCGTCTCGTGCTTCTTCTCGTCGTTGTCCGACCGGGTGTTGAGGATGAGGTCGGGCTGGAGCGCGGCGACGGCCTCGTAGTCGATCTCGGTGGTGCCCAGGAGCGTCGGCGCCTGCTCGTAGAGCCCTTCGGCCCACGGCCCGACGCCCTTGCCGCCGAACGCCAGCCAGTCGCTCGCCCCGACCGGCCGCACGCCGAGCGCGAGGGCGGTCTCGGCGTCCGACCAGCCCAGCGCGACGACCCGCTTCGGCGGCTCGGCGATCGTCACGGGACCGAACCGGGTGTCGACCGTCACGCCGGACGAGGTGGGCTCGGCGCCACCGCCGCCTCCCCCGCAGGCCGCCAGGAGCAGAGCCGACAGCACGACCACCAGACCACGCTTCATTAGGCAAGCCTAACCGAACCTATCAGCGGCCGATGCATCCGACCACCCGTTTTGGGGGACGCCCGGACCCTCCGTTAGACTCCGCCACGGAGGATTCGCATAGTGGCCTAGTGCGCACGACTGGAAATCGTGTTGGGTTAACCCCCTCACGGGTTCAAATCCCGTATCCTCCGCGGCCCAGAGCCCCGGCACCGTCAGGTGACCGGGGCTCTGGTCGTCAAAGACCGCGTCGGTGCAACACCGGGCCGACCTGAGGCGTCTTATCCAGTGATCGACTGATTACTGGGAGGACACGGACATGAGGATCGTCAACACGGCCGTCGCCGTGGCACTGGCCGGATCGGGCCTGCTCGCCGGCGGCGCCGTGGCACTGGCCCAGCCCGCGGGCGAGGCCGACGCGAGCGCCGGGCCGAGCTACCGCGCCACGACCTGGCACAACGTCAACGTCCGCATCTGCCCGTCGACGGCGTGCCTGCCGGCGGCGGGCGGGCAGATCCTCGAGGGCAGGACGGTGGGGGTCTACTGCTGGGTGCACGGCCAGTCGGTCACGGATTTCGGCTACACCAACGACGTCTGGCTGAACGTCGGCAGGCAGGACGGCGGCACCCAGTGGTCCAGCGCCATCTACTTCGTCGGGGACGAGTTCGCCAACCTGCCGAAGGAGGCCGAGTGCACCGACGCGCCCAAGCCGCCGACCACCACGCCCGTCCCCACCACGACCACTAGGCCCGCTCCCACGACCACGGGCATCCCCACCACGTCACCCCGGCCGACGGTGACCACCACGGTCCGGCCGACCGTGACGACCTCGCCCCAGCCGACCGTGACCACGACGGCGCGGCCCACCGTGACCACGTCGCCCCAGCCGACCGTCACCACCACGGCCCGACCCACGATCACCACCACGTCCGGCCGGTAACCCGGTCGGCGACACGAGAACGGGCCCCTCGGACGTGGTGTCCGAGGGGCCCGTCCGCTGCTCCGGGCTAGGACCTGGGCAGGTGCTCGGCGATGTCCTCCAGCAGGAACACCCACTGGTCGACGTGGGCGTTGCCGGTGCTCGGGCGCAGCTTCACGACCTGCGGGTCGTGGTCGCTGGCCTGGTCGGCGAACTCCGCGTTGATGTGCACGACGTCGTAGCGGTAGCGGGTGATGTTCGCGCTGATCAGGATGTGGTCGAGGGTCTGCGAGTTGCCCTCGAACACGTAGCTGTACCGCTCGGCCGCGGGCAGGGTGTCCATCAGGGCCACCACGTCGCCCTTGCCGGTCAGGGTCCCGACCGCCGGGGAGAACTGGTAGTCGTTGATGTCACCCGCGAGGACCACGTTGGCGCCCTTGTCGACCGCCTTGACCTGGTCCACGAAACCGCGCAGCAGCGCGGCCTGCTGAGCGCGCTGCACCTCCGAGCTGCGCACGGGCTCCTGGTAGCGGCCGTGCATGGCCTGGTCGCCGCCCTTGGAGTTGAAGTGGTTCGCGACCACGATCACCGTGCGACCGCGGAACTTGAACTCGCCGGCCAGCGGCTTGCGGCTGCTGTTCCACGCCGGGTCGGCGGGCGCGACGCGGCCCGGCGACACCGACAGCGCGGCGCGGCCGTGCTGCTTGACGACGGACACCGGCGTGGTGGCGTCGCCGCCCGGGCGGTCCACGAAGGACACCCGGGCCGGGTTGAACAGGAACGCCACCCGGATGTTGCCGCCCGGCTCGCCGCCGTCGGCCTTGTTCGCCGGGTCGATCTGGCGCCACTGGTAGCGCGGGCCGCCCGCGGCCACGATGGCGTCGGTGAACTTGGCGAACGTCGCGTCCGCCGCCACCGTGCCGTCGTCGGTCGCGCCGTTGTTGTCCTGGATCTCCTCCAGCACCACGACGTCCGGGTTCTTCAGGTTGCCGACCACGGCCGCGGCGAGGCGGTCGAACTTGGCCTGGTCGTTGGTGGCGGCCAGGTTCTCCACGTTGTACGTGGCCACCGACAGCTCGGCGGCGCGCTGCGCGTCCGTGACCTCCGGCGTGATGCCGCCCGGGACGTGCTCGCCGACCGACTTCGTGGCCAGGGTGTAGCCGCCGAAGTTGGTGTACTCGACGTTGCCGACGGTCGCGCCGCGCCAGACGTCGCCGACGTTGCTCGTCTGCGGCGCCGCCGCGCCCGGCTTGACCTTGATCCGGCCGCTGTTGGGCTGGTCGTAGCCGAGGTAGATCGTGCCGCCGCGGGCGGTCGGGTTCTGGGTCGGGTTGGTGGTGATCCACGTCTCGCCGAAGCTGTTCGTGGGTCCGACCACGCGGGCGTCGTCCACCTTGACGTACATGCCCTCGCGGGACTCGTAGTAGTCCTGGCCGTAGGTCGCCGGGTCGAGCGGGAGGGCCTCGATGCTGCCGCCGTTCGCGGTGGGCAGGTAGCCCGCCGGCGGGTTCAGGGCCTCCGGGGTCGGCAGGGCGTTGCCCTTGGACTTCACCGTGACCGTGGCGCCGGTGATCTCGGTGAGCGTCTGGTTGGAGTTGCTCGCCGCGTCACCGCCCGGCCGGTACTCGGCGACGGTGCCGGAGACCAGCACCTCGTCGCCGGGCTCGACGGTCGGGGCCAGGGCCGCGGTGTAGACGAACACGCCCTCGCTGGTGCGCGGGTCGTTGTCCGGCGCGGTGTCCTGGAGCCAGAAGCCGCGGTCGCCGGTGGCGCGCGTCGCGGTGACGACGCCGGGCACGCCGGCGACCTTCTGCCCGAGCAGCGGCGAGATGCGGGTCGTGCCCTGGATGTCGCGGACGCGCTTGTCGCCGGGCTCGGGCTCCGGGTCGGGGTCGGGGTCGGGGTTGCCGGGGCCCTGGCCCTTGGAGTTGACCGGGGTCGGCGCGCCGATGGTGAAGTCGGCGGAGTTGTTGTCGGTGTCGGTCAACGCGGGGCGGGCGGCCGAGGTGGCGTTGCCCGGGTTCGCGGTCGGGGTGGTCTCGCGGACCACGGTCGACGAGCCGTAGCCGACCAGGTCGCGCACGCGTGCGTCGGCGGCGCAGTCGGCGGCGGTCTTGCAGGTCAACGCGGAGGTCTCGGTGACCAGGGCGATCGTGCCGCCGGAGCCGCCCATCGCGATCGTGCCGGTGACGTCCGGTGCGGGCAGCTCCACCGTGCCGCCCGCGCCCTTGGCCTGCGCGACCAGGAACCGCCCGCCCGCGGCGATCGAGCCGGTCAGCGGGGTGACCTGCCACTGGCTGGACGCGCTCGCGCTCGCCGGGAGGTACTGCACGCTCCAGCCGTCGACGGCGACCGGCGCGGCGCCCGCGTTGGCCAGCTCGACGAAGTCCTGGGTCAGCGTGGCACCGGAGTTGCCGCCGCCGCCGTAGACCTCGGCGATCAGGGCGTCCTGGCTCGGGGCCGCGTGGATCGGCGTGGCGAGGGCGAACGTCACGGCCGAGGCGGCGGTGACCGCCAGTCCGACGCGGAGCGGGATAGGTCTCAACGGGTCCTCCGGTAGTTGGCGGCTGGGCGCATCCTCCCCGTATCGAGTGAACGGCGAAAGACACCGTCACTAACGGTTGACCATTACCCGGCCTCGAACGTGTGTTCGAACGTAAGGTAGGGTCATGGCCGTGCCTGCCCGGTGGCCCTCCCAGCGCCGGCGCGGACGCGACACGCACAACAGGGGCGCCGGCCCGGACCTGACGAGGCCCGGATCGGCGCCCGTGCGCGTGGTCGGCCTGCCGGGCCGCCACCCTCGTCGCGGGCGGCACTAGCGGTCGACCGGGCCCGCGTACCGGTAGCGGTTCGGCTCGGTCGGGTGGGCCACCACCCGCACGACGTCCCCGACGCGCGGCACCGCGATCCGCGGCACGACGGCCACCACCTCGAACCCGCCCTCGATCTCGCCACGCACCGCGAGTCGCACGACGGGGTGCAGGCGGATCGCGTGCCCGGTGTCGGTGATCCGGTCGATCCGCACCCGGATGCCGACCGTCGACCGGTAGAGCGGGTGGGTCATCGGGTCGTCGGGGTCGGCCCACGCGTGCCACTGCTCGAACCCCTCGGCCAGGTCCGACCGCCCGACGTGCTCGACCCGCAGCCAACCCCGCTCGACCAGCGACGTGCTGAACCTCGTGATCGGCGACGCGGGTGCGACCAGGCTGATGGCGATGATCACGTACACCATCGCCTCGCCGTACCACCGGTCGTCAGCGCTGCCCGTGATCCCGTTCCACAGGTAGTAGCCGACCGACGCCGACACCAGGACCACCCCACCCCAGGTCGACACGCGCAGGAACCGCCTCATCGCCACTCCCCCTCCGACGTGCCGGAAGGAAACCGCGGGCGCCCGCCCTACCGATCACAGGTCGACCGGACCGGGCGTTCGAAGAGGGCGGCCAGGGGCCGTGAAACGTCAGAGCCCCGGCAACCATGATCGGTTGCCGGGGCTCTGAGCAGCGGTGGCGGTGGGATTTGAACCCACGGAGGCTTTCACCTCACACGCTTTCGAGGCGTGCTCCTTCGGCCGCTCGGACACGCCACCGCCGAGAACAATACAAGACCGTCGCGCTTGCACCCAACAGGGGGTGGTCGATCGGATCTGCGCTGGTCAGAGCGGCAGAGGGTCACAGGTCCGCGAAGAACGACTCCATCAGGGCGGCGCAGCGCTCGGCCAGGACACCGCCGACGACTTCCGGTCGGTGGTTCAGGCGGCGGTCGCGCACCACGTCCCACAGGGAGCCGACAGCGCCGGTCCGGGGTTCCCAGCAGCCGAAGACCACCCGGTCCACGCGGGCCAGGACCAGCGCGCCCGCGCACATCGTGCACGGCTCCACGGTCACCGCCAGGGTGCAGCCGGTGAGGCGCCAGCCGTCGCCGTAGGCCGCGGCGGCGGCGCGGAGGGCCAGGACCTCGGCGTGCGCGGTCGGGTCGCCCAGGGCTTCGCGGGCGTTGCAGGCGCGCGCCAGCTCGGCGCCGTCCGGTCCGTAGACGACCGCGCCGATGGGGATGTCGCCGGTCCCGGGCGCCTCGGCGGCGACCTCCAGGGCGGCTTCGACCATCGCCTCGTCGGACGCCTGGCTGATCACGCGATCACGCCTGGAGGCTGTCCAGCAGCTTGGTGAACTCGTCGCCGAACCCGCAGCGCTGCGCGATCATCTGCAGCTGCTCGTCCGGGTACAGGTCGACCTCGTCCACGATCACCTGCATCTCGTGCTCCGGCATGCCGAGGTCGGCGAGCACGGCGAGGTCGCCCTCGGGCCACAGCTCGTCGTCCTCCTCGTCCGGCGGGTCGACCCGGAGCAGGTCGAGGACGTCGGCGGCGATGTCGTAGTCGAGCGCGGCCGCGGCGTCGGACAGCAGGAGCGACACCCCACCCGGCACCGGGCGCAGGACGATGAAGAACTCGTCGTCCACCGCCAGCAGCCCGAAGACGGCACCCGTCGAGCGCAGTTGGCGCAGTTCCGTGATCGCCGCGTCGAGCTCGGACAGCGCCGAGCTGTCCATCTTGCTGCACCGCCAGCGGCCGTCTTCACGAACGACCGCGACAGCGAAGCCGTTGACCGGCTCCTGGTGTGCCATGTGCACACCGTAGGGCCACACCTCGGCACCCGGTAGCACGGGGGCCTCGGCCACGGGCACGGGGGGCCGACCGATGCCACTATCGAGGGATGAGCACAACTCTGCCGAACGCTAGGACGACCGCCCCCGAGCCCAGGTTCACCGGGCTGGTGGAAGCCGCCCGAGCCCTCCAGCCCAGGACAGTGGCGTTGCGACGGCAGGTGCACCGGCACCCCGAGCAGGGGTTGGACCTGCCCGCGACCCAGGCCGCGATCCAGCACGCGCTGTCCGGCCTGCCGGTCGAGGTGACCACCGGCGGGTCCAGCAGCTCGGTCACCGCGGTGCTGCGCGGCGGCAAGCCCGGGCCGACCGTCCTGCTGCGCGGCGACATGGACGCGCTGCCGTTGCAGGAGGAGACGGGCCTGGCGTACGCCTCGGAGATCGACGGCTCCATGCACGCCTGCGGCCACGACACGCACGTCGCCATGCTCGCCTCCGCCGCACGCCTGCTCTCCTCACGTCGCGAGGCGCTGGCCGGTCAGGTCGTGTTCATGTTCCAGCCCGGCGAGGAGGGTCAGCACGGCGCTCGGCACATGCTCGACGAGGGCGTGCTCGACGCCGCGGGCACACCGGTGGAGAAAGCGTTCGCCCTGCACATCACCTCCACGCTCCAGTCGGGCGTCGTCGTCTGCCGCCCCGGGCCGACGATGGCCTCGGCGGACACCTTCCACATCACCGTCAAGGGCCGCGGCGGGCACGGCGGCATGCCGCACGACGCGATCGACCCGGTGCCGCCCGCCGCCGCCATGGTCGGCGCGCTGCAGACGATGGTCGCCAGGCGGGTCAGCGTGCACCACCCGGCCGTGGTCACCATCGGCCACATCACCGCGGGCACGACGACCAACATCATCCCGGAGACCGCGCTGGTCGAGGGCACCATCCGGACGCTCTCGGAGGACACCAGGGCCCTGGTGCACCGCGAGCTCCAGCAGGTCGTCACGCACGTGGCCGCCGCGCACGGCTGCACGGCCGAGGTCGAGATCGTCCCCGGCTACCCGGTCACGGTGAACGACGACGCGGTCGGCCCGCACGTCGTCGACATCACCGCGGCGGCCCTCGGCTCACGGTGGGCCTCCCCCATGGACGACCCGCTGATGGGCGCCGAGGACTTCTCGTACGTGCTGCAACGGGTGCCGGGCGCAATCGCCTTCCTGGGCGCCTGCCCGCGCGGGGTCGAACTGGACCGGGCGGAGCCGAACCACTCGAACCGGGTGCTCTTCGACGAGGCGGCCATGGAGCACGGAGTCGTCGTCTACACCGCGTTCGCGCTGGACGCCCTCCGGTAGGCCGGTCGGCGGCAGGACAAGTCGCGGTAGGACAGGTAGGACAGCCGTCGGCAGGGCGGTCGACGACAGAACAGTCGGCGGCACGGTGGTCGGCGGCGGAACGAACTGCGGCAGTAAGGACTGCGGTAGGCCGAAGGCGGACGTGAGGTGAGGTCGGGGCTGTGGTGGTCATGGCCTCGACTTTGCCGTCCGGCGCGGGGTGGTGCGATCGGTGATCGCCGATCTGTGGACAACTCCTGTCCTGTGGACAAGTAGGGGCTGCCCGTCCGCGCCGGCAGGATGAGCGCCGTGCGAAGCGTCTGCGTGGTCGGGCTCGGGTTGATCGGTGGTTCGGTGTTGCGCGCGGCAGCCGCCGCGGGGTGCGTGACCTGGGGCGCGACCGCTTCGACAGCCGACGCGGAGGCGGCCCGGCAGGACGGCTACGACGTGGTCGACCTCGCCGGGGCACTCGAACGCGCGCGCGTACACGACGCGCTCGTCGTCGTGGCCGTTCCGCTGCCGGCTGTGGAAGAAGTGCTCCGCGCCCTCCCCGACGGCGTCCGGCTCACCGACGTGGTCAGCGTCAAGGGCCCGGTCGCCGACCTGGTCCGCCGCGTCGCCCCGCACGCCCGCTACGTCGGCGGCCACCCGATGGCCGGCACCTCCTCCTCGGGCTGGTCCGCGGGCCGCGCCGACCTCTTCCACGACGCCGCCTGGGTCGTCACCGCCGAGGACGACGCCGACCCGGACGTCCTCACCGACGTCATGGAACTGGCCTTCGCCGCAAAGGCGCACGTCGTGCCGACCACCGCCCTGGAGCACGACGCCGCGGTGGCCCGCATCTCCCACCTGCCGCACCTGCTCGCCGCCGTGCTGGCCAGCGTCGGCGCGGACGGCGGACCGCTCGCGCTCTCCCTGGCCGCGGGCTCGTTCGGCGACGGCACGCGCGTCGCGGGCAGCCGTCCCGAACTCGTCCGCGCCATGTGCGAGGGCAACCGCGGCGCGCTGCTCGACGCCGTGGACGACGCCCTGGGCCGGCTCGGCGCGGCCCGCGGCTCGCTCGCCTCGACCGGCGGCCTGGCCAAGACCATCGACGCCGGTCACGCCGCACGCGTGGCGTTGCAGAACCAGACCACGCGCACCGACCTGACCATCGACCTCACCGCGCCCGACGCCCTGCGCGCCCTGCGCGACCTGGGGTCACGCGGAGGCCGGGTCGTTGCGCTGAACGGCACAACCGCGCTCGCACGCACCCCATAAGGTGCATCGGTGGAGCGTCGCAAGCTCATCGCCGTCGTAGGGGGTCTCGCACTCCTCGGCGGCGCGGTGGTGGTCCTGCGCAACGAATCCGCTCCCCCACCCCCGCAGGCCTTCGAACGGTTCCTGGACGAGAAGGTCGAGTACGTCCCCGACACCCAACACCTGGCCACGCCCACCGACCTGCGCCTGACCGCCGTGGACCGCACGAGCCTGCGCGCCACCTGGACGGCCACCGACGGCATCGGCCACGGCGGCTTCGAGGTGCGCTGGAACGGCCGGACCCGCCTGGTCCGCGGCACCGAGACCGAGCTGACCGACCTCGACGCCAACGCCGACGTCACCGTCGAGGTCCGCGCGCTGGACGCGATGGGCAACCGCTCCGACCCCGCCACCGCGAAGGCCGTGCCGAGGCTCGCGTACGACGAGACGTGGCTCGACGGCCTGATGACGCCCCTGGACCTGTTCGACGGCCCGGAAGCGCTCAACCCGCGGCGGTGGCGGGTCTTCGACCGCGGCAACACCGACTGCCTCTGCCTGCGCCCGCTCAACGGCGAGCGGCTGGAGATCGACTGCGACCGCGTCGACCTCCAGTCCAACGTGCCGCTGCGGTTCGGCGCGCCCGCCCCGGACGGCGCGATCGCCAAGGTCTCCCTCACCACCGACGGCCCGATCGGCTACCGGCCGGACGAGAGCGCGGTGCTGATCGCCCTGCTGCCCGACCCGGTGCACGACCTCGGCCACCTGGAGGAACCGTTCCCGCCGGACGTCCTGGTCCTGCGCATCACGCCGTTCGGCGCGCAGTTCGTCCTGGGTCACGACGCGCCGCTGGGTGAAACCTTCGGCACGTACCCGCCGCCGACGCCGGGCGTCCGCCACCGCTGGGAGCTGCGCGTGCTGCCCGGCTCCGTGGTGGCGTTGCGCGACGGGGTCGAGGTGGCGTCCGCGCCGGTCCGGCTGCCGTGGACGTCCGCCCGCGTGCGCCTGGCGTTCCGGCAGGCGCAGGGCACCCACCTGGACACGTTCGGCATCGGCGGCGTGCCGGGCACGCCCGCGCCGGGTTCCGTGGCGCCGCTCGGTCCGGCCGACAAGCGCGACGGCGGGGTGTCGTTGGGCAACGTGGCCAACTCCCAGCTGGCCGGCGCGTCCTCGGTGCGCGTGGTCGCGTCCGTGGTCTCCGAACGCACCGCGCCGATCACCGTGGAGTTCGGCGCGCGGTCCGCGCCCGCGGTGTTCATGCCGTCGGACCACGGCCTCGACCAGTACCGCCCGTCCGTGGTCTACGCCGACTTCCCGCTGCCGTCGCCGGACTCGAACCCGAAGGTCGGGCTGCGCTCCGACGGCGGCCTCACCTCCTACAACGCGCACCTCGTCATCGCCGACGGTCAGGACGCGCGCCACCCGCTCCCCCGGCTCGTCAAGCGCCCGCTGCCCGACCCGTTGGTGCCCCCACCAGCGGTTTCGGTGGTGCACGAGTCCGTGAGCGACTCGTCGTTCCCCCTCTTCCCGCACGAGGGCGAGGTGCGGCTGACGGTCGAGCTCGCCGACACGCGGGCGCGCGAGGTCGCCGCCGTCAAGGGCGTGGAGGTCGACCTCGACGGCGAGCGGATCGCCGTGCTGCCGACGAACGGCTCGGCCGGCGGGCGGCACGAGTTCCTGATCGACCTCGCCGGGCTGGCCGGCGGTCGGCACGAGCTGGACGTGCGGGTACTCCCGGTGGACGAACGGCGGGGCGTGCAGTCGTACGAGCAGACCTTCGAGATCCGGCCGCTCTAGGCCCTTCTTGGTATCGGGTGCGCAACGACTTGGTGACCGCGGTCACCACGCGACCTAGCTTGACTCAATGGAACGTCGTCGGATCGCCCTCATCGCCGTCGGTGTGGTGCTGTTCGCCGGGGTGATCACCGTGTTGCGCACGGAGGGCGTCGGCGAACCCGTCGCCAGGACGAGCGCGTCCGCGCCGCCGCCCACGTCGCTGGAGGCGTACGCCGCCGAGGGCGTGCTGGTGCCGACGGCCGGTCCGCCGCCGGAGTCGCCGCGCGAGGTGCGCGTGACGTCCGGGCCTCGTCGGTTGCAGCTGCGGTGGACCGGTGACGCGCCCGGTTACGAGGTGCGGTGGGGCGAGGTCGGCCGGCTCGACCGCACCAAGCTGATCACGGAGCGCGCGACGCAGCTCGACGGGCTCGAGGACGAGCGGATGTACGAGGTCGCGGTGTACGCCGTGGACGCGTTCGGGCAGCGCTCCTCGCCCGCGAGGTCCACCGGGACGCCGCACGCGAGCCCCGCGGGCGACTACGCCCTGGAGGACCGGTTCGACCAGCCGGACGCGCCCGACCCGACCCGGTGGCGGCTGGCGTCACGGGCCAACTGCGCGCGTGCCGTGCCCGGTCAGGACGACGACGGTCGGCGGCTGGTGCTCACCAACAACTGCGCGGCGGCTCCGGCGACGTTGCGCTCGCGCACGCCGTTCGTGCTGCGGGACGCCGACGAGCTCGGCCGGTTCGTGGTGGAGACCGACGCGCCCGGCGGTGACGGCGAGCTCGTGCTCGACCTCGTGCCGGGGCCGGTGTCGCTGGTCAGCGGTGACGCGTTGCCGCCGGACGCGGTGCGGCTGCGGGTGGCGACGAGCGCGGGCACGACGTCCGTGCAGGTGCTCGTGCCCGCCGGGACGCCGACCACGGCGGTGCGCGCGGTGCCGGCGTTGGAGGCCGGGCTCAGCCACCGGTGGGAGCTGGTGCTCAGGCGTGACGGCGCGCGGGTGCTGCTCGACGGCGAGCTGGTCGCGACCAGTCCGGCGGTGCCCGGGTGGCGCGAGGCGACGGCGCTGGTCTCCGTGGCGGGGCCGACCGGGCAGCGGGTGGCGATCAGCCTGATCGCGTTCGGCGCGGCGGAGGCCACCGCGCCCCCGTGGGTGCCGGGGCCGGACGTCGAGGTGTCGGTGGCGGCCGAGGCGGCGGTGGCGGAGACGCGGGCGTTGCCCGGGGTGACGGGTGGGCAGCTGCGGCTGGCGTTGCTGCACACCGACGCGTCGCCGGAAGCGCCGTCGTTCAGCGTGTCGGTGGGCGGGGTGGCGGTGCCCGCGCGGCCCGGTGCGACCGGTGCGCCGTGGCGGGCCGGTGTGGCGTACCCGCTGGTGGCTGACCTGCCGGCGGAGGCGTTGCGGGTCGGGTCGACGGGCAAGCTGGGTGTCACGCTGCTGACCGGGCTGCGGGTGCAGGCGACGCACGTTGACCTGGAGCTGAGCGGGTCGTCCTCGGGCACGCCGCCGAGCACGGCGAAGCCGCCGGTGATCGCGCGGGTGCCGGAGCTGCCGCGGGTCAACGGCACGGTGCTCGACGCGAGCGGCCAGACCGTGCCGGAGGGCGCGGCGGTGCAGCCCGGGCGGATGGTGTTCGACCTCGCGCTGGAGGGGCGGACCGGCGTGCTGCTGGCGGGGCTGGCCGGGTTCAGCGTGCGGGTGGACGACGACCGCGTGGCCGTCGTGCCGACCGCGTCCGGCGGGCCGGGCATCGCCGGGCGGTACCGGTTCGCGCTGAACACCAGCGGCATGTCGCCGGGGCCGCACCTGATCGAGGTGCGGCTGTTCGGCACGTCCGGTGAGACCCGTCCCACCTCGGCTTACATCCCGTTCTTCGTCGGCCGGTGAGAGGATGGGGCGCATGTCGCGCCCCCTCATCCTCGACGCCGCCCGCACCCCGTTCGGCCGCTACCGCGGTGGGCTGTCCGGGGTGCGCGTGGACGACCTGGCCGCGCTGCCGATCGTGGAGCTGCTGCGGCGGCACGCCTCGCTGGACCCCGCGTCGATCGACGACGTGCTGCTGGGCAACACCAACGGCGCGGGCGAGGAGAACCGGAACATCGGGCGGATGGCGGCGCTGCTGGCCGGGTTGCCGACCTCGGTGCCGGGGGTGGCGATCAACCGGCTGTGCGCGTCGGGCGGTGAGGCGATCGTGCAGGCGGCGCGGGCGTTGGCGCTCGGGGACGCCTCGCTGCTCGTCGCCGGTGGTGTCGAGGGGATGACGCGGGCGCCGTTCGTCGTGCCGCGGCCGGACAAGCCGTTCGCCGACCGGTTGGAGTCGGTGTCGACGGCGCTCGGGTGGCGGCTGGTGAACCCGCGGATGAAGGCCGAGTGGACCGTGCCGCTGGGGCGTGCGGCGGAGGACGTCGCGGTGTCGTTGGGCATCACGCGGGAGCAGATGGACCTGTTCGCGCTGCGGTCGCACCGGCGGGCGTCGGCGGCTTGGGACGCCGGGGTGCACGACGGGTTCGCGTTCCCCGTGCAGCTGCGCGACGGTGCGCCCGTGCGGCGGGACGAGTCCGTGCGGCCGGAGACGTCGGCGGACAAGCTGGGGAAGCTGAAGTCGGCGTTCTCGGAGAGCGGTCCGGTGACGGCGGGCAACTCGTCGCCGTTGAACGACGGCGCGACGGCGGTGCTGATGGGGTCGGAGGAGGTCGCGACCTCGTTGGGGATCACGCCGTTGGGCGAGTTCCTGGGCTCGGCCGTGACCGCGGAGGACCCGCAGCGGTTCACCCTGGCGCCGGTGTCGGCGATCCGGAAGCTGCTGGGCCGGTTGAAGATCGAGTCGTCGCAGGTCGACTTGTGGGAGATCAACGAGGCGTTCGCGGCGATGGCCCTGTCCGTGCTGCACCACCTGCCGGAGGTCGACCGGGAGAAGGTGAACGTGCACGGCGGCGCGATCGCGTACGGCCACCCGCTGGGCGCCTCGTACCCGCGCGTGATCGTGGACCTGTGCCGGCACCTGCGGGCGCGCGGCGGCGGCCTGGGCGTGGCGGCGGCCTGCGTGGGCGTCGGCCAGGGCATGGCGATCGCGGTCCGGGTGTGAAGATCGCCTGATCGAGCGACAGCGACGCCGTCGACGGCTTGCTAAGCTTGGCCACAGCCGAGGTCGCTCGACCGAGGAAGTGAGCCCTGGTAGGCCCGTCGGACGGCGGGAGCCAGGGCTTCGCGCTTTTCACCGCACTTGTTCGCGTCGGGTGACGACACCGATGTCGACCACCGCTTCCACGAGCGGTGCGACGCGCTTGCGCCACTCGCCCCCGGCACCGTGGCACCAGGCGATCGCATCGGGCACCCACAACGCCGGGTCGCCGTGCGAGCCCAGGTGCTCGTACAAGATCGAGTCGTCCGGCACCCCGCACTCCCGCAGCGAACGGGTGATGACGCGGCGGTCGACGCGGTCCTCCACCGGACCACGCCCGTCGAGCACCAGTCGCGTGACGCGTTCTTCGACCAGGTCGACCACCAACCTCGCCAGGCACCTCTGCCGGACGGCCTCCGACGGCCCCCGGCCCAGGTAGATGCGGCTGCGGAAACCGGCGTCGACCAACCGCCCGATGACGTCCTTGCGGACGGTGTCGCTCTCGCTCTTGAAGTGCAGCCTGCGCTCGCCGGCCACGCGGAGCCGTCGCATCAGCGTCCGGACCCCCGGGAGCTGGCGCGTCTCCACGAACGCGGCGACGAGCAGGTAGCTGGATCGACGGGACTCGTCGACGAAGACGTGGGTGTGCACCCAACAATCGTTGCGCGCTCGCACGGCACGCAAACGGTTGCTCGCCCGATCTGATGACCGAACGCCCGGCTGGGGCGGTGCCCCGGCCTCGCTCAGATCCGGTAGGCGATGCGGGGGTAGTCGACGACGAGGCCGGTCCGGTCGACGGTGATGTCCTGTTCGAACTCGCCGTGGGTGAAGGAGACGACCGCCCGGTCCTCGCCGATCGAGACCGTGCGGTAGCGCTGGCGGACCAGTTGGACCGACAGGTCGGGCAGGGTCACGTAGACGACCGGGATCTCGTGCTCGCCCTCCTCCAGCTGGAGGTTGAGGCGGCGGATCGGGATGGCGTTGAACAGGACCGCGAACTGCACGTCCACGTCCACCGCGCCATCGAAGTCCGCCCGCTCCGCGCCCTGGCCGGAGTCGACCAGCCAGACGCCCTCCGGCGAGCGGCTCACGGAGATCTGCCGCTCCTCCGACACCGTCGCCGTCCGCAGCAGCAGCCGCTTCACGGCGCCGGTCTCGCCGACCGACACCTCGAACGACCCGCTGAACTGCTCGGCCGGACCGGCGGTGACCAACCTGCCCGAGGCGCGGAGCTTGCGCTCCGAGAGCAGGAACCGGACCTGCTCCAGCCTGGGCACGTCGTAGCCCTGCCAGGTGACCATCTGCGCGGCTGCGGAACGGGTGCTCTCCCCGGACGGGTTCGCCCGCTCAGCCGTGTTGAACGAGTTCACTCTCCACCCGGAAGGACGTCCTTGGCCTGCTCGGCCGCCGATGTGACCTGCTCGTCGAAGTTCATCGTGCTCCTTCGCACTCCTGACGCAGGCTACCTGAATCGACGCCACGCCCCCAGCGGCAACCGCCCCCGGACGCCGGAACGGCCCCCTGGGAGTCCCAGAGGGCCGTTCCGGACGTATCAGGATCAGGCAGTGCGCTTGCGACGCAGGAACAGCAGCGCCCCGGCACCCGCGCCCAGCAGGCCGATGCCGATCAGCAGCGGCACGAAGATGGACGCACCGGTGTTGGCCAGGTCGTCGTCACTGCCGCCGCCGGCCGGCACCGTGGTGCTGGTGACCGGCGCCTCGGTCGTGGTGGTGGTCGTCGTCGGCGCCGTGGTGGTGGTCGCCTCGGTCGTCGTCGTCACGACGGTGCCCTCGACCCACTTCGCCTTCGCCTTCGCCTTGACCGGGAAGACCTCGGACTTGGCGATGATCAGCGACTGCGTCTTCTGGTTGCGGTCGCTCGAGACGAACAGCCGGCCGCTGCGCAGCTTGGCGCTGGCCGTGACGGTGAACTCGACCTCGCCGGGCTCGACGCCCGCGTCGACCTTCACCCACACCTCGGCGACGTTCGACGCCGCCGCGACGCCGATGGCGTCCGGGTCGGCGATGGGCAGCGGGTTGCCGTTCGCGTCGACGACGGTGACGCCCTCGGGCAGCTCCGCGGTCAGCACGGCCTCGGTCGCCGTCGTGGAGACGACGAACGGGCCGATCTTCTCGCCCGCCTTGCCGGTCAGCTCGCCCGGCTCGATGGACAGGGTCGGCTTGGGCTCGGCCAGGTCCTCGGCCTTGGTGGTGAGGTACTCGTAGACCTTGTAGACGAGCCCGTCCACGGTGCCGCCGCGGACGTCCTCGTTCTCCGTGGTGGAGTCGTCCTCACGCAGGTCCACGCCGTCGCTGAAGTGCCACACGGCCGCCTGGGTCGCGGCGATCAGGATGCTGCGCTTGTTCTTCGGGTCCAGCCCGTACAGCTCGTAGGCGTCTTCCACGTCCAGCGCCGGGTAGCTGTTCTGCAGCACCCAGTTGACCTTGGCGGCGTTCTCCTTGAACTTGGTGTCCGGGTTGGGGTGCTCGCCCCACGGCACCTCGACCAGCGGCTTGCCGTCCTGCAGCGGGGTCGGGAGCTCGACGCAGTACGCCTTGGCGGTCTGCGAGTCGTTGCCCTCCTGGAGGCGGAGGCCGATGAGGCTCGCGTTGAACGCCTGGATGCCCGGCTTGTCCTTGTCGTTGTCGAGCTCCTGGCCGTCACGCTCCAGGTAGATGCCCATGCCCGACTCGTTCGCGCCGTCGTAGGGCTCGACCTTCGGCTTGTCGGCGGCCGCGGGGAGGGCCGACATCAGCACGAGGCCGGCGCCGAGGATCGCAGCGCCGAAGCGCTTCACAGTCGACCGGGATGCCATTTGTCTCCTTGAGGCTCGCGAGGGTAGCCCGTTGGTGTGGTTCAAGGCGGCGGTCCGTGCCGTCCGGGGAGCTACTTGGCAGAGCGCTCCGACACCGAGACGACAGGAATCAACCGAACAGTAGCCGATCGTGTTTGCCCGATCGAGGATGGGTTAACACCGACCGTGAAACCGCCTACCAGCAGCCAAGACCGGCGTCGTCCATCCACAATGGATGATCGAGCATAGTCGACGGACCGTCGGCGACCGATCACCGGGGGCCTGTTTCGACGGAGCGCGAAACGGGCGCGGACCACCGAAGTCGCGCGTTCCCGCAGATCAGACGGTCCACAGTGGATTGCACGTAATAGGTGCCGACCCGGTTTCGACGCCACACCGTTGCCAAACGGTGATCTAGGCGACCAGGGCGGACGGCGTGACCGGGCGGATGTCGCCGACCCGCAACGACGTGCCCGGCAGGCACAGGTCGCGCGCCGTCGGCGGGCGCCCGCTCAGCATCCACTTCACCAGCGACGCCAGCTGGTAGGAGATCAGCGGCGGCACGGCGTCGCCCAGGTGCCGGTAGGCGTTGCCGATCACCGACACGTCGAACCGGAACCGGCGCGGGAAGCCCTGGAGCAGCGCCATCTCCCGCACCGTGCACAGCCGGTGCTGCTCGGGGTGCGCGTACCGCCCGTTGCCGACGTGCCCGCACTCCCGCTTGATCGTGCGCGCCGGCTCGTCCCACCACAGCCGGCCGTAGACGTCCGGGTGCGAGCCCCACTTGCCCTCTTCGATGATCTTGCGCTGGGCCGGGTTCAGCAGCTGCTCCGCGGGCGAGCCGACCAGGTCGCCCCACGACCCGCCGTCGGCCGGGATGGCCCGCATCCGGTCCAGCGACCGGTCGCGGCGGAACGACGGCGACACGTGCATCGCGTCCTCGGGGTGCGCCTCGCCCGCCTCCACCGGCGGCAGCTTGCCGATCGCCCGCCGCACGGTCACCGCGCCGGGCCGGACCTCCCAGCCCTGCCACAGGTCCTCCAGCGTCCGCAGCGGCACGCCGGAGTCCACCGCCACCACCATCGCCCGCTCGCGCAGCTGCGGCAGTCCGAAGCGCGACAGCATGTGCGTGCTCGCGTCCACTTCGTACCCGAGCTCCAGCAGCTGCTCGACCAGCCCGTCCAGGTGGTGCCGCTGCTTGCCCTTCACCAGCTCGCGCGCGTTCTCCAGCACCAGCACCCGCGGCCGGAACTCGGCCACGTACGCCGCGACCCGGCCCACCAGCGAGTTGCGCGGGTCGTCGCGCAGGTGGTTGGCCGGCGCGATCCGGGTGAAGCCCGAGCACGGCGGGCACGCCACCAGCACGTCCAGCTCGCCGCGCGCGAGGTTCCACACCTGCCGCAGCACGGCCGGGTCGAGCCGGCCCAGGTCGACCTGCAGCGGGTCGACGCCGATGTTGTCCCGGTAGATCCCGTTGCAGCGCAACGAGCCCAGCCGGGACGACGGCTTGCCGATCTGCGCGTCGGCCGCGCCGACGATGGTGAAGTCGCGGTGCGCTTGGAAGCCGAGGCTCATGCCACCGGCGCCGGAGAACAGGTCGACGACTTTGAAGGTGGGTCCGCGCACCGCGTGATCGTACGGTGGGGGCACCGCCCACAGGCGAGTGATCCCACCGGTACCGATCCCCACGATCGCGTACGTTGCGCGCCATGGAGCTCCCACCTGCGTGGCAACGGCCGGATCCGTTGCGTGGACTGGAGGACATGCCCTGGTCGGTGCTGGCCCACGGGGCGGGCGTGGACGACCTGATGCGCCGCGTGGTGCACGGCGAGCGCGTGACCCGCGAGGTCGCCTGCCAGGCGCTGGTCGACCGTCTGCTCGTCGACGACACGGTGTCCGAGGCGAGCGTGTGGGCCGTGCCCTTCCTGGTCGAGATGGGCGCGAGCTACCGGGTGCCCGCGGACAGCCGCGATCGGGTGATTTTCCTGCTGGCCGCGATGGCGTTGGCGAGCGCGGGTTTCACCGACGACGGCAAGCGCACCCGCCGCCGCTGGAACGCGCTCGGGCGCGAGCTGCCGCGCCGGCCGCCGGACTGGATCACGCAGACCCGGTACGAGGTGGCCAAGGGCGCGCCGAAGGTGTTCGAGGCGCTGGCGGGCGCGGAGGTGGCCTGCTCCATGGCGCTGGCGATCGCGGTGCCCGAGGTCGTGCCGCGGCACGTCGTGGCGGTGGCCGAGGCCCTGGCCTCCGCCGACCGCTCACCGCGGCTGCTCGCGCTGGCGGCCCGGGTCGCGCTGCACCTCGTGAGCGACACGCCGATCACGCCGACGCTGCTGCGCGCCACCGCGCAGTGCAACCCGGACCTGCTGCGCGCCTACCGGGACAAGGCCTACCCGGCCAACCAGCCGCCGCACGTGACCTTGCAGCTGATGGGCTACCGGTACGCCTTCCTCGCCGCGTACGAGGGGCCGGCCCAGGGCGACCCCCGTCCGGACCACGGCGAGGAAGGCGTGACGATCACGCCGTGACGGCGGTCGGCTCCACGACCGCGGCGGCGGCCTCGACGTCGGCGACCGGCACCGCGGGCTCCAGCGGGCCGAGCGCGGTGCCCCACTCCTGGTCGGCCAGGGCGAACGCGGCCACGGTCAGCGCCACCACCGGACGGGCCGGCGGCAGCTGGTCGGCGTAGAAGTCCAGCTCCAGCCGCGCGCCGAGCGGCGACGGGCGTAGGCGCAGCACGCCGTGCGGCACCTCCTCGGGGTGCGCGAACCGGCACGACCACTCGGTGAACACGATCGAGCGTTCCACCACCTCGGTCGGGTGAACCGCGCGGACGTTCGCGCCGACCGAGCCGTGCCGGTAGTCGTCGGCGGCGGAGACCAGCAGCTCCTCGAACTCGATCGACGACACGCCGAGGTCGTGCCCGGCCACCAGCGCGACCTGCACCAGCGACAGCGGCAGCTGCGGCAGGGCGTCCTCGAAGCACACCATCGCGCCGCCGTAGCGGGTGTTGATCTCGGTGGGCAGGAAGCCGTCCGCGGTGGCGATGCCGTCGAGGGTGAACGTGCCGCGGTAGTCGACCGTCTCGCGCAGCCGCTCGCCGACCCGGCGGGCCAGGTTGCGCATCTCCTCGCGGATCCACGCGGGCGGGTCGTAGTAGGACGCGCAGCCCGCGTACAGGAACCGGGCCTGGCCCGCGCGGCGCGGCACGACCATTTCGATCGGCCGCAGCACGGCGGTGCCGTCCGGGAACACGATCCCGTGCACGCTCACCGGGATGCCCTCCAGGAACGGCATGACCCGGACGAACTCGCACTTGGCCGCGAGCACGTCGAACGCGTCGCGCGCCTCCTGCCGGTCGCGGACGCGGCGGACGAAGTTCGCGCCGCCGTTGATCGCCGGGCCGTCGCCGGACCAGACGACGCCCGCGCCGCGGTCCAGGCGCTGGGTCGCCGCCCACAGGCCGTCGAAGTCGAGGCCGAGCACGACGGCGGGCGCGCGTGGCGCGGACAGCTCGTCCCACAGGCCGTCGATCGTCGTCTTGTTCTCCAGCTCCACCCACTCGGGGCGGCGGGCGTTGAGCACGGGACGGCCCGCGAACTCCGGCGTGTGCGCGTACGGCGTGCTGATCACCAGCGCCTCGCCGCGCGGGTCGAAGTCCTCCAGCACCGCGCGGACCTTGCGGCCGGGCGAGTTCAGGAGCTTGGTGAGCCGGTTCTGCTCGACCGCGACGAAGCCGCCCGCGATGCCGAGCGGCACCCAGCGGGCCACGTCCGAGTCGTGCAGCGGCGCGTGGTCGTCCGTCGACAGCACGAGCGTATGGCGGGCGCCGAGCTGGTGGAGCTCGCCGACGCGACTACTCAACCGAGTGCCGCCCGCGAGCACGACCAACCGGTCGCCGAACAGGGTGCCGAGGCGCGCTTGAAGCGCGGAAAGGACGTCATCCATCGCCGAGAACTCGCTTTATGAGAAGCAGACGAGACAGCCGGCGAGCGCCGGTGCCACGCACTGTAGAGGCAGGCGACGGGATCGGCCCAGCACGGTCCGGCAACGGGCGATGAAACTTGCCGATGGGATCAGGGGCGGTTGCGCGAGATCATCGAGCGGCGTCGCGAAGTACCTGGTCAACCCGGTTCAGGAAGGCACGCGGACCCCGGGCCTTGGGGAACGGGAGCAGCAGGCCCAGCAGCGTGTCGTCCACCGACGGAGGTGCGGCGGCCACGATCGCGGCGGCGGTCTCCAGGAACCGCTGGCGCTTGGCCTCCTGCACGGCGTGCTCGGCGAGAACGCCCTCGATGCTCGTGCGCATGGCTGGATGCGGGTAACTCACTTGGGTTGTATCGGCCCCACCTGTCCCCACCTTTAGGGTGAATTTGCACCGAGTTCGAAGAGGTGGACGACGCGCTGGACGTGCTGGGATGTCGCCATGCGCGTTGGGGTCACCGGGTCGACCGGGTACGTCGGACGGGTGGTGTCGGCGGAGCTGTCCGCCGCGGGCCACACACCCATCCCCTTTTCGGGTGATGTCCGGGTCGGGTCGTTCGACGGGCCGGTGGACGCGGTGGTGCACCTGGCGGGGCTCGGTCGGGTGCGCGAGTCGTTCGACGATCCCGTGCGGTACTACGACGTGAACGTGGGCGGCACGGTGAACCTGCTGCGCTCGCCGCCGCCGCGGTTCGTGCTGGCGTCCACGGCCGGCGTGTACGGGTCGGCCGGCGTCGCGACGATCGGCGAGTCGTGCCCGCGTGCACCGGGCAGTCCTTATGCGGCTTCCAAGGCCGCCGCCGAGGACGTGCTGGCGTGGGCCGCCGCGGCGGGTCGGGTGAGCGGGGTGGCGCTGCGGCTGTTCAACGTCGCCGGGGAGGGGGACGTGGACGACACGCGCTTGATCACCAGGGCGTGCGGGGTGGCGGCCGGGCGGCTGCCGTCGATGGAAGTGTTCGGCGACGGGTCGGCGGTGCGGGACTTCGTGCACGTGCGGGACGTGGCGCGGGCGTTCGTGACGGCGGTGGAGCGCGGCGGGGACGGGTACGTGGCGCTCAACGTGGGCGCGACACCGGCGAGCGTGGCCGACGTGCTGGCGTCGGTGCGGCGGGTGAGCGGTCGGGAGGTGCCGGTCGTGCGGCGGCCCGCGCACCCCGGCGAGGCGCCCGTGCTGCGCGCGGACACGACCGGGCTGCGCGCGTTGGGCTGGTCGCCGACCTGCTCCGACCTCGACACCGTGGTCCGCGACCAGTGGGCGGCCGAGACCCTCCCGGGCCGGACCGAAGGGCTTCGCAAGCGTCCCCGCCAAGGGGAACCCTTGCAGTGATTCTACCGACGGGGTCCGACAATTCCGGAGGTCGCGAGCACGGTAGGCGACAACCTCGGTGGTCGGCAGCGGGCGGTCGACCGCACCGTGGGCAACAGCGAGGCGGGCCAACGGCCGGGTGGTCAACGGCGAGGCGGTCGAAGCGGCGGTCGGATTTCTCGGCGGGCGGCAACCGTGCCGCTCGGGCAACCCGGGCGTGCAAGACCCGGGGTCACGCGCGGCGGCGGGGCAGTGGCACCCGTTCCAGGTCGGCGGCCACCACGATGTCGCCGTCGAAGACCTCCGCCGCCTCGTCGTGGAACAGCCGGGGATCGGTGTAGCGCTGCGAGAAGTGCGTGAGGACGAGCTTGCGCACGCCGCACTCGGCCGCGACCAGCGCCGCCTGGCGGGCGGTCAGGTGGCCGTACTCGACCGCCAGCGCCTCGTCCACGTGCAGGAACGTCGACTCGATGACCAGCATGTCGGCGCCGTCGGCGAGCTCGAACACCCCGTCGCACAGCCGGGTGTCCATGACGAAGGCGAACCGCTGTCCCCGGCGCGGCACGCTCACCTCGTCCAGCAGCGGCGGCCGGAGGTCGCGGATCGCGCGGCCCCGGATGCCGCGGGCGGCCAGCCGTTCGGGGATCATCGTGCGGCCGTCCGGCTCGACCAGGCGGTAGCCGTACGCGGGCAGCGTGTGGTCGAGCCGCCGGGCTTCCAGCCGGCCGAACGGTCCCTCGGCGAGCACGCCCGGCCCGGTGACCGGCTGCGCGCGGACGTCCGCCACGTCGTGGAACGAACTGGCGTGCCGAAGCCGTTCGAAGTACTCCGCACCCTCCGCGGGGAAGTGCGCGTGCACGGTGTGCGCCACCCGGTCGAGCGACATGCGCTGCACCACGCCCGGCACGCCGAGGCAGTGGTCGCCGTGGAAGTGGGTGATGAAGAGCCTGGTCACGTCGGTGGCCGCGACGCCCGCCCGCGTCATCTGCCGCTGCGTGCCGTCGCCCGGGTCGAACAGGAAGCCCTCGGCGTCCCAGCGCAGCAGGTAGCCGTTGTGGTTGCGGGTGCGGGTCGGCACCTGGCTCGCGGTCCCGAGCACGACCAGCTCTCGTGGTGACACGTGGCAGAGTCTGCGGCATGGAGAGCTTGCAGGCGGTGTCGTCGTGGCCGGTGGACACCGCGGCGACGGCCGTGGTCGACGTGCGCGGCGAGGTGCTCGGCACGCACGGGCCGGTCGACCGCCGGTTCCCGTTGGCGTCGGTGACCAAGCTGCTGACGTCGTACGCGGTGCTGGTGGCGGTGGAGGAGGGCGCGGTCGAGTGGGACCAGCCGGCCGGGCCCGAGGGGTCGACGGTGCGGCACCTGATCGCGCACACGTCCGGGTTGGCCTTCGACTCGGCCGACGTCCAGGCCGCGCCGGGGACCAGGCGGATCTACTCCAACACGGGATTCCAGGTGCTCGCGGACTTCGTGGCGGAGGCGACCGGGATCCCGTTCGCGCGGTACCTGGCGGAGGCGGTGTTCGAGCCGCTCGGCATGGCGTCGTCCGCGCTGGACGGCTCGGCGGGCGCGGGCGGCACGTCCACGGTGTCGGACCTGGTCCGGTTCGCGGCGGAGGTGCAGGCCCCGAAGCTGGTGTCGGCCGAGCAGGTGGCGGAGGCGACGACGGTGGCGTTCCCGGGGCTGCGCGGTGTGCTGCCGGGCTTCGGGTCGCAGAAGGAGAACGACTGGGGCCTCGGGTTCGAGATCCGCGCCGGGAAGTCGCCGCACTGGACCGGCAGCGCCAGCTCGCCGCGGACGTTCGGGCACTTCGGGCAGAGCGGCACGTTCCTGTGGGTCGACCCGGACGCCGGGCTCGCGTGCGTGGCGCTGACCGACCGGCCGTTCGGCGAGTGGGCCGCGGCGGCTTGGCCCGCGTTCACCGACGGGGTGTTGGCGGAGCTGGGCGGTTCCCGGTAAGCCGACGCAAGTCCACGCAACTGGCTGACGAAATAACGCAATTACTCGACAACCTCTTGTGATGCAGCGCACAACCCGCCTAGGGTCACGTCGCCCTGCCGACGCGAGAGAAACGAGTGCTCGATGCCGCGGATGTCTGCCAGGTTCGGCTTGGTCGTGGCGGTGGTGGCGGCGGGGCTCGCGGTGCCCGTCGCCGCCGGCGCCGCGCCCGCGCCCGTCGTCACCCGGGCCGCCCTCGACCCCGAGCTCGTCGCGGGGCGGGGCGCGGACGTCGCGTTCGTCGAGCAGGAAGCGGAGAACGCCACCACGACCGGCACGGTGATCGGGCCCGACCGGACGGCGTACACGTTGCCGTCCGAGGCGTCCGGTCGGCGGGCGGTCCGGCTCGCGCCCGGCGAGCACGTCGAGTTCGCGTTGCCGGAAGCCGCCAACGCGATCACCGTCCGCTACAGCATCCCGGACGCGCCGACCGGCGGCGGCATCACCGCGCCGCTGGACGTGACGGTGAACGGCAAGCACCGCAAGACGATGACGCTCACCTCGCAGTACGCGTGGCTCTACAACCAGTACCCGTTCACCAACGACCCGGACGCCGACCTGCTGCACCCGGACTGGTGGATCGCCGAGTGCGCGTGCGTGCCGTCCCAGACCACGCCCGCCCCCGTCATCCGGAAGCCGTTCCGCCCCAGCCACTTCTACGACGAGCAGCGCCTCAAGCTCGGCCGGACGCACCGCGCCGGCGACCGCGTCCGCCTCACCGCGCCCATCGGCACGAACGCCGCGTGGACCGTGATCGACCTGCTGGACACCGAGCTGGTCGCACCGCCGCGCGTCAACCCGGTCGCGGCGAACGTGCTGCTGTTCGGCGCGGACCCGACCGGCAGGCGTGACTCGGCCGACGCCTTCGACCGCGCCATCGCCTTCGCCAAGCGCCACCGGCTGCCGGTCCACCTCCCGCCGGGCACGTTCCAGGTCAACCGGCACATCGTCGTCGACGACGTGACCATCGAAGGCGCGGGCAACTGGCACACCGTGATCAAGGGCCGTGAAGTCGCCCTGCCGACCCCCGCGCCGGACGGCTCCGTCCACACGGGAGTCGGCTTCTACGGCAAGCCGGCCGCGGCGGGCGGCAGCCGCAACGTGCACCTGCGCGGGTTCGCCATCGAGGGCGACGTGCGCGAGCGCGTCGACACCGACCAGGTCAACGGCATCGGCGGCGCGCTGAGCGACTCCACCGTCCACGGCCTGTACCTCCACCACACCAAGGTCGGCCTGTGGTTCGACGGTCCGATGTCGAACGTCTCGGTCACCGACAACATCGTGGTCGACCAGGTCGCGGACGCGCTGAACTTCCACACCGGTGTCACGGACTCGGTGGTGCGCAACAACTTCATCCGCAACACCGGTGACGACGGCCTGGCCATGTGGTCGGAGCACCGGCAGGACGCGCGCAACCGGTTCGAGCGCAACACCGTGCAGTCGCCCGTGCTGGCCAACGGCATCGCGCTGTACGGCGGCGCGGACAACGCCGTGGTGGGCAACCTGATCGCCGACCCGGTGCGGGAGGGCAGCGGCATCCAGCTCGGGTCGCGGTTCGGCGCGCAGCCGTTCGCCGGGCAGGTCCTGATCACCGACAACACCACCGTCCGGGCCGGCACGCACGAGCTGAACTGGAACATCGGGCTCGGCGCGATCTGGTTCTACGCGTTGGAGCGGGACATCGACGCGGACGTGCGCGTGGTGGGCAACCACTTCCTGGACAACACCTACAACGCGATCATGTTCGTGAGCGAGTGGTCGGTGAAGGACCTCCACTCGATCACCGGCGTGCACTTCGAGGACGTCCGCGTCGACGGCACGGGCACTTCGGTGGTCAGCGCGCGGGCGGCCGGTTCGGCGACGTTCGCGAACGTGGACGCCCGCAACGTCGGCGCGGTGCCGGTGAACAACTGCGGTTCGTTCAACTTCCCGGCCACCGGCTCGGAGTTCGCGCTGACCGACCTCGGCGGCAACGACGGCTGGCTCGCGCCCTGGCTGCTGCCGAACACGATCACGTGCGACGACCGCCCGCAGGTCGTGCCGCCACCCGCGCCCTCGCGGTGGTGACTAGGGCGTGATGACGGCGTGGCCGCGCACCCGGCCACGCCGCACGTCCTCGATCGCGGCGGCGGCCTCCGCCAACGGGTACGTGCGGTCCAGCGCGGGCGTGACGGCGCCGGCTTCGACGAGCTCGCGGAGCAGCACCAGGTCGTCGAGGCGGTCCTTGTGCACCAGCGGACGGGCCTTGAACCCGAGGAACAGCCCCGCGAGCGGCACGCGCAGCCACCGGTCGACGCCCATGAACCACCGACCGCCCGTGCCGCCGACGAGCGCGACCGTCCCACCGGGCTTCAGCAGCCGTTTCAGGGTCCGCGGCGACGGGTTGCCGTAGAGGTCGATCACCACGTCGAAGCCGCTCGCGGTCAACGGCCCGGCGGCGTAGTCGAGCACGTGGTCCGCGCCGAGCCCCTTGACCAGGTCCGCTTTCGCCGCGCTGCACACGGCGGTCACCTCGGCGCCGTAGTGCTTGGCGAGCTGCACGGCGTACACGCCGACGCAGCCCGAAGCGCCCAGCACCAGCACCTTCTGTCCGGCGCCGACGCGTCCCGCGTCCCGGACCGCCTGCAACGCGGTGAACCCGGCGATCGGCACGGCGCCCGCCTGCTCCGGCGTGAGGTTGGCGGGCTTGGCCGTCACCTGGCCCTCGGGCACGGCGGCGTACTCGCCGAACGCGCCGGAGCACCACCCGAACACCTCGTCGCCGATCTTCGTGCCGGTCACGCCCCGGCCGACCGCTTCGACCGTGCCGGCCAGCTCCAGGCCGGGCACGCGGTTGCGCGGTCGCCGCACCCCGACCACCGGCCGTGCCGCGTAGGGCAGGCCGCGCAGGAGGTGCCAGTCGGAGCCGGAGACCGCGGCGGCCCGCACGCGGACCAGCACCTCGCCGTCACCGACCTCCGGTTTGGCGATGTCGTCGAGCCGCAGCACTTCTTCGGGGACGCCGTACGCGTCCTGGGTGATCGCTCTCATGAGTCGTCCTCCGGGTACTGGAACACGTCGCCGAGCGGGACCCTGAAGACCCGGGCGATCTGGAAGGCCATCTCCAGCGAGGGCGAGTAGCGGCCCTGCTCGATGGCGATGACGGTCTGGCGCGTGACGTCGAGTCGGCGGGCCAGCTCGGCCTGCGTCATCTCGCCGTGCGCGAAGCGGAGGGCGCGGATCGAGTTGGTGATCCTGGTCGGCTTGCCCACTCAGAACCCCCGGCGGTACGCGACGAGCTTGACCGCGGCCCCGAACACGGCCCACGCGTTGAACACCAGGAAGATCGCGTTGGCGATCCAGAAGTGCGGCGCCCCGGCCAACGTCAACGCGAAGGGCAGCACCATGCCGACGCCGAGCACGACCCCGGCGGTGTGCTCGCCGAACCGGTTGATGTCGCGGTCGCGGGCGTCGGCCCGGTGGCTCTCGCTCGGCTTGGCCATCTCCAGCACCACCCGGCCGACCACCGCCAGCCCCACGGCGATCCCGACGGCCCACAACATGGGTGCCACGTACGGCACCTCGGCCACCGGCCCGTCACCGGCGCGGCCCAGGACGACCACGACGTACCCGAGGTAGGTCAGCGCGCTGACCACCAGGTACACCAAGATCCCCTTCTCCTCGTACGACATCGCCCACCCTCCGATGTAAAGGAAACTTGACATCAGGAGTGTCGACTCCGCTTGACGTGATGTCAAGCATCTTTGACATCGGTCAGGCGAAGTGCGATCGCAGCCGGGCGCAGAGGTCGAGAAGGCCGTCCGCCGCCACGCGCGGCGCGCCCGACCACTCGTCAGTCCAGCCGACGTCCTCGGGCGTGCCCGCGTGGCGGACGAAGACGTGCTGGTGGAAGTGCGCCACGGCCCGACCGACCACGGCGGAGAACACGAAGTCGGGAGCGAGCTCGGCACGCAGCGCCCGAGCCGCCGACCACACCGCTCGCGCCACCGCGCCCACCTCGTCCGGCTCCAACCCGTCGAGCCACGGCACGTGCCTGCGGGTCTCGACGAACAGGTACCCGGGCACGCCCACCCCGTCCGCGGCGACCAGGCGGTGGGACACCACGACCAAGTCGTCCTGCCACACCACCGGCCCGACGAGTGGCCCGTCGCCCCGGTGCTTCGCGCAGATCAGGCATCCGCCGTCCACACGTCAACGGTAACGATCGCCTCGCCGGCCCGCGAGCACGATGGCGCGACCACTTACCCGGCCTAACGCAACACGAGTGCGTGGCTGATGCTCGCGGTCGGGGACGACCGGCCGCGTCGGAGCAACGACGGTTACGACGACGCGCCGGCGGCCCACTACAGCTGGGACAGCTCGGTCCCGAACCACCAGCTACCGCAGGCCGGTGACTGGCATGTTCGAGGTGGCGGAGGTTGTCACCATCCGAAAGACGTCACCTCTTACCGGTCGCACCCAACTTGTGCGCCCGCCTCACGTACTGGACCTGACTCCACGTGAGTGACGAGGATCTCCACCCGGGCATTGAGGCGCTCGACGAGCTCAATGCCCGAGCAGCAGTGCACAACAAATCAGGGCCCTGTTCCGTTACCCGGAACGAGGCCCTGACCTGCACTTGCGCGCTCGGCAGGATTCGAACCTGCAACCTTCTGATCCGTAGTCAGATGCTCTATCCGTTGAGCTACGAGCGCATCGTTCTTCAGTTGTCACCCGGCCGAAGCCGGGTGTTGCGGAGGCTCCGGGATTTGAACCCGGGATGGGCGATAAACCCAAACCGCATTAGCAGTGCGGCGCCATAGACCAGACTAGGCGAAGCCTCCCGGAGCCCTCGGCTACGACGCATAGATTACACATGCCCCCGCCGCTCTAGCAAAACGCCCCCCTCTTTACCGCATCCGACCTGGTCAGAGGGGGTGGAGGGGGGCGCTGGAGCGGCCTCAGGCGGTGGGGACGTGAGGTAGGTCTCGGGCCAGGGCGAGGAATGGGTCCAGTGAGGCCGGGTTGCGCAGGGCGTCCCGGCTGACGGCCCGCTCGGGTGGGGTGCCGGCCAGGATCTTCTTCACCGGGACCTCGCACTTCTTGCCGTTGAGGGTCCTCGGGATCTCGGCCACGGCGACGAAGCGGTTCGGGACGTGGCGCGGGGACAGGTTGGTCCGCAGCTCCGAGCGGAGGCGGGGCTCCAGGTCGGCGAGGGCGACTCCTTCGTCCAGGACGAGGAAGCACAGTAGTTCGCCGTCGGTCTGGCCGGCGCCCGAGGTGTCGATCACGAGCGAGTCCGCGACGCCCGGCATGCCTTCGACCACCCGGTAGAACTCGCTGGTGCCCATGCGGACGCCGCCGCGGTTCAGGGTGGAGTCGCTGCGGCCGTAGATGACGGCCGAGCCGCGCGGGGTGATCCTGATCCAGTCGCCGTGCCGCCAGACGCCCTCGAAGGTGTCGAAGTACGCCTCACGCAGCTTCGTGCCGTCCTCGTCGCCCCAGAACCACACCGGCATGGACGGCATCGGCTTGGTGATCACCAGTTCGCCGACCTCGTCGACGACGGGCTCGCCGGCCTCCGAGAAGGACTCCACGGCGGCGCCCAGGGCGCGGCACGAGAGCTCGCCGAGCCACACGGGCCGGTCGGGTGCGGCGGCGACGAAGGCGGTGCACAGGTCGGTGCCGCCGGAGACCGAGGCGATCTGCACGTCCGGGCTCACGGCCGACGCGATCCAGCGGAAGCCCTCGGGGGTCAGGGGCGCGCCGGTGGAGCCGACGACGCGCAGACCGGTCAGGTCGTAGCGCTCCGCCGGGCGGACGCCCTCCTTCAGGCACGACTGGATGTACGGCGCCGACGTGCCGAAGTACGTGACGCGGTGCTGCTCGGCCAGGTGCCAGAGGACGTCGAGGTCGGGGTGCGCGGGACTGCCGTCGAACAGCACGACCGTCGACCCGACCAGCAGGCCGGAGACGAGGAAGTTCCACATCATCCAGCCGGTGGTGGTGAACCAGAAGAACCGGTCGCCCCGGCCGAGGTCGCTGTGCAGCGCCAACATCTTCAGGTGCTCGACCACGATCCCGCCGTGGCCCTGGACGATGCCCTTCGGCAGGCCCGTGGTGCCCGACGAGTACAGCACCCACAGCGGGTGGTCGAACGGCACCGGCTCGAAGGCCAACTCGGCGTCGGCGTGCGCGGACAGCAGGGAGTCCCAGGTCACCGCGCCGGGCAACGGGGTGCCGCCCACGTAGTCGATCACCACGGTGGCGCGCAGCGACCCGATCTCCGACCTGAGCCGCTCCACGGTCGGCCGCACGTCGAACGCCCGCCCGTTGTACCGGTACCCGTCGACGGCCACGAGCACGGTCGGCGAGATCTGGGCGAACCGGTCGGTGATCGCCCGCGCGCCGAAGTCCGGCGAGCACGACGACCAGGTCGCGCCGAGCGACGCCGCCGCCAGGAACGCGATCAGCGCCTCCGGCGAGTTCGGCACGAGCGCCACCACGCGGTCGCCGGGCCGCACGCCCAGCTCCACGAACCCGGCGCGCACGGCGGCCACCCGGCGGCGCAGCTCGCCGTACGTGAGTTGCGACGACAGCCCGTCCTCGCGGTGGAACACGACCGCCAGGTCGCCGTCCGGGCCCTTCAGGGCGTGCTCCGCGTAGTTGAGCGTGGCACCGGGGAACCAGACCGCCCCGGGCATCACGGGCGCCTCCAGCACGCGCGTGGGCGGGCTGTGGAACACCACCTCGAAGAACTCCGCGATCACGCCCCAGAACCCCTCCAGGTCGGAGGTGGACCACTCCCACAGCGACTCGTAGTCGGGGAGGTCCAGGCCCTTGGTCGAGGCGAGCCAGGAGCGGAACGCGGCCATCCTGGTGTCGCCGACCCGATCGGGGTCGGGGCGCCACAGGACTTCCGCCTCGCCGGCGGCGGCGCCGGCACGCATCTCGGTCATACCTGAAGTTCCTAGCCGATCGGACGGCCCGGAACCACAGCAGGCACCCACACACCGGATCAGTTCCGGCCGGCGCTCGCCACCAGTCCCTCGACCGCGGAGATCAGCCTCGGCGCGTCCGCCGGCGCGACGACCAGCCACCCGTCGTCCCGCCGCACGAGGTACCGGCCCTCGGCGGTGTCCAGCCACGACACGACCGCGCCGGTCGGGTGCAGGTAGCCGGCCCGGTTGCGGGCGATCACGCCGACCTGGCCGCCGCCGCTGCGCGTGGTCACGGCGCGCATCAGGGTGTTGGCCTCCGGTTCGCGCAGGCCGACGGCGCGCAGCGCGTCGAGGAACCCCTCGCTGCCGTCGTGCTCGCCCGCCCGGCCCGCGGCCAGGTAGTCGTCCCAGCGCACGTTCACCGACCGGCCGCTGCCGGGTGGCGCGGCGGGCAGCGTGTTGACCGTGGTGGCGGCCAGCGCGGTCGGCCGGAACCCGGCCACCTGCACCTGGTTGCCGAGCCTGCCCGCGAACGCGCCGTGCCACGCCGCGGTGGCCAGGCCGCGCGCCTGCGCGCCGCGCACGGTGAAGAACACCTCCAGGCCGATCTCGAACTCGGCCAGGCCGCGCAGCAGCCCGTACAGCTCCTCGTCCGGCCGCCGCACGGTGCCGAGACCGCGGGCGGCCAGGTCGCGGGACGCGCTCTCGATCAACGCGTCCCGCTCCCGCTGGGTGTGCCCGAAGTGCCGGACGCCGAGCGGGACCGGGTGGGCGTCGCGGTGGACCGCCTGCCAGAGCAGGAAGAACTCCAGTTCGCTGAGCCGGAAGACGCGCTCGGTCACAGGCCGATCACCGGTGGTGCGGCCTTGCGGTCGACGCCGAAGACGTTGTCGTCGTCCTCCAGGTACCCGGGCCGGTTGCGGTCCTTCTCACCGCCGCCGGCGACGGGCGGCGGCGCGGCCATCGGCGCGGCGCCGATCATGCCGGACTGCGGCGTCACCGACTTGGGCGCCTGGAACTGGCTGGTCACGCTGCCGGGGTTGGCGGAACCGCGGTCGGCGGCGATCGCGCCCGTCGCGCCGCCGGGACCGGCCACCGGACCGCCGCCACCACCGCCACCGCCCATCCCGACGGGCGTGGGCATGGCGCCGCGACCGCCGTAGCCGCCGCGGCCACCGGCGAAGCCGCCGCGGCCGAACTGGGGCGACGTGCCGCCGGGACGCTGGTTCGACGCGCCGCCGGGGGTGCCCACCACCGGCTGGCTGCCGCCGCCACCGCCGGTGCCGCCACCGTCGGGGACGGTCGGGTTCGGCGTGACGACCACCGGCGGCGGAGGAGGCGGCGCGACCGGGTTGGTCGGCGGGCTGAACGACGGCACGGTGCGGTCGACCTCGTAGGAGTTCTGCTGGAACATCGCCATGACCTCGGCGGCCTGGCGGTGCGTCGCGTCCGCGGTGACGACCGAGTCGATCGCGGGCCCGGCGATGGTGTCGATGCCGGTGAACGCGCCGGGCGTGCGGACGGGCGAGGTCGAGCCCGCGGTCAGCCCGTCGTGCGACGAGAGGGTCGGCGACCGGAAGCCGGCGTCCTCCGTCAGCCGGTTGTCGACCAGCGGCGACCGCGGCGTGGCGATCGGGGTCGGGGTGGCGGTCGGGGTCGAGGACACGCCGGCGACCGGGGTGACGACCGGCGGCGCGGGCGCGGGCGGCGGCATCATCTCGCGCGCCGTCTGCACGTGGTCGATCTCGGTGGCGATGCACTTGGCCACGTTGTCGGCGTGCTCGCTGGTGTTCAGCGCCCACTTCTCCACCGACTCCAGCGCCTCGCGGGCGCGTTCGGCCGACTCGCCCGTCCACGCCTGGCTGGACTGGCCGATCGCCTTGGCCAGGAACCCCTGCACCTCGCCGAGGGCCTTGCTCACGGCCGCCCAGTCGGCCTGGGCGCTGCTCGCGGCCTTCAGGTCGACGCCGGTGTTGATCATCTCCCACAGCTCCTGGTGGCTGTAGGTCATCCAGTCGACCTTCTGGCCGAGGTCGGTGGGCTTGTCGTGGCCGTGGCCGTGACCACCGCCGTGCCCCTGGCCGCCACCGTGGTTGCCGCCGTTGTGGCCACCGCCCTGGCCGTGGCCCTGGCCCTGACCGCCGCCGTGCTTGTTGTCGCCCATCAGCCCTTGGCCTCCCCGGCGGAACCGAACGCGTCCGCCGCTTCGTCGTCGGCCCGTTCCAGGTTCCGCGCCGCTTCGCGGATGGTCTCCTCGACCTCGAAGAGCACCTGCATGAAGTCCCCGATCACGTTGACCGCCGACTCCTCGTTGCCCACGGCGACCTCGCGCAGCCGCCTGCTGATCGCGTCGCTCACCCAGTTGTTGCCGAACTTGAGCTCGACGTCGAGGTTGTCGACCGCGCGGCCGTGCACGGTGTCGACCAGGTTGCGCGCCTGCGTGACCAGCTTGAGCAGGTCGTCGACGCCCTGCTTGTCCAGGTCGAGCTGGACGGACCCCTTGTCCACCGCGTCCAGCGCGGTGGTGGCCTTGTCCAGGTCGGTCTGCGCGGCCTTCGCGAAGCTCTCCGCCACGGGTTTGACCGCGTCGGACTCGGCCGGGGCCGAGGCCGAGGCGGGCAGGGTCACGGTGGCGTCGGTGGCCGGCGCGGCAGTCGGCGGAGCGGCGGTCGGTGGCGCGGAAGTCGGTGGAGCGGCGGTCGGTGGCGCGGAAGTCGGTGGAGCGGACACCGGTGGAGCGGCCGACGTGGGAACCGGTGGCACGACGGCCACCGGCGCGTCCGCCACGACCGCGGGCTGGACCGCCGCGGACGGCGTGAAGCCGGGCGGGATCTGCACCGTCTGTGCACCCGCGAGTGGGACCGTGTTCCCGTCGCTCATCACTACCCCCTGCACTGCGATTCGCCGCGGGCCCGCCGCGCGTTAGCCCACGACGACCGAAATCAGGCGTTCCGGACGCCTTCCTTAGATGTACCGGGAAGCCCGTTCGGTTCCAAGCCGCCGACCAGAGGCTTAGCGAAGATGTGAGTCGAACCAGTTCAACGCGCGCTGCCACGCCTCGGCGCTGACCTCCGGCGTGGTGTCGAACCGGTGGCTGGTGTGGGCGAACCGGACCACGTCGGTCGCCACCGGCGCGGCCGCCGCCGCGTCGCGCAACTTCTCCACGTCGCTGAACGGGATCTCGTCGTCGTCATCGCCGTACAGGCCGAGCCACGGGCAGGTCAGCTCCTCCGCGACCTCCACCAGCGACGGCAGCCCCGCGGCCAGCGGTTCCAGGATCCCGCCACCGCCGACGGTCACCGCCGCGCCGACGGTTCGGCTTCCCGCAACCACCATCGCGACCGATCCGCCCAGGTCGAAGCCCATCACGCCCATGCGGTCCTGGCTGACGCCCCGCTGGGCCAACCAGACGAACGCGACGTCGGTGTCGGCCAGCACGGCGTCGCCGGACAACCCGCTCACCATCGCCGGCGCCTCGTCGCCGGACACCTCGTCGTAGAGGTGGGGCGCGACCGCCAACCACCCCTCGGCGGCGAGTCCGCTCACCAACCCGCGGACGGTGTCGGTCACGCCGCGCGCCTCGTGCAGCACGACCAGGCCGCCGCGGACGGCGTTCTCCGGCTCGGCGACGGTCAGCCGCAGCTCGCGGCCGTCGGTGAGGGAGAGCGTCTCGGTGCGGGTAGGAGTCATGGCCCAACCCTTCCACGAGGGGGTGAACGGCAGTCAACGTGAGCATCCGTACGGCAGGTATGCCCCATCCGGGTCTTTCACCGGATAACGTCCGGCTCAGAACCCCGAAGGGAGTCCTTGGATGACCGTGCGAACCCGTGCCGACCTCGTTGCGCTGCCCGGATACGTGCCCGGCAAGACGATCCCCGGCGCGATCAAGCTGGCCAGCAACGAGGTCTCGGCCGGACCGCTGCCCAGCGTGGTGCGGGCGATCGCGGACGCCGCCACCGCCGTGAACCGCTACCCGGACACCGCCGCGACCGAGCTCGTGGCGCGCCTGGCGGACAAGCTCGGCGTGCCCGCGGAGCAGGTGGCCGTCGGCTGCGGCTCGGTGACGTTGTGCCAGCAACTGGTGCAGGCGACGTGCACCGAGGCCGACGAGGCGCTGTTCCCGTGGCGCTCGTTCGAGGCGTACCCGATCATCACCGCGGTCGTCGGCGCGCGGCAGACCCGGGTGCCGCTGACGCCGGGCCACGGGCTCGACCTCGACGCGATGGCCGACGCGATCACCCCGGCGACCCGCCTGGTGTTCGTGTGCAACCCCAACAACCCGACCGGGACGGCGTTGCGCAGGGCGGAGATCGAGCGGTTCATCGAGCGGGTGCCGTCCGACGTGCTGGTGGTGGTCGACGAGGCGTACAAGGAGTTCGTCGACGACCCCGACGTGCCCGACGGCGTGGAGCTGGCCAAGGCGCAGTGGGCCGCGGGCCGGGACAACGTGGCGGTGCTGCGCACGTTCTCCAAGGCGTACGGGCTGGCCGGGCTGCGCGTCGGGTACGCGGTGGCGTCGCCCGCGGTGGCCGAGACGCTGCGCAAGGTCTACGTGCCGTTCAGCGTGAACGCCCTGGCCCAGGTCGCGGCGCTGGCGTCGCTGGACGCCGAGGCCGAGCTGATGGCGCGGTGCCGGGCGATCGTGGCCGAGCGGGCCAGGGTGCGCGGCGAGCTGCTGGCCGCCGGGTTCGAGGTGCCCGAGTCGCAGGCGAACTTCGTGTGGCTGCCGCTGGGCGAGCGGACCGCGGCGTTCAACGAGCACTGCCTGGCGCACAAGGTGGTCGTGCGGGCGTTCGTCGGTGACGGCGCGCGCGTCACGATCGGCGAGCCCGAGGAGAACGACGCGTTCCTGAAGGCTGCCCGGTCCTTCGCCGGCTGAGCCGTTCAGCGGGTGAGGATCTGAGCGATGGCCACGACTCCCACCACCACGATCACCGCGCGCAGCGCGGTCGGTGGGAGTCGGCGGCCGACCTTCGCGCCGAGCTGCCCGCCGACGACCGAGCCGACCGCCAGCAGCAGCACGGCGAGCCACGCCACGTCGGCGATGAAGATGAACAGCACGCCCGCGACCAGGTTCACGAACGCGGTCAGCACGTTCTTCAGCGCGTTCATCCGCTGGATGTGCTCGCTCATCAGCACGCCCATCAGGCCCATCACCAGCACGCCCTGCGCCGCGCCGAAGTAGCCGCCGTAGATGCCCGCGAAGAACACGCCGATCCACAGCGCCACGCCGCCGTGCTCGTGCCGCTCCCGCTCGGCGAGCTTGCGGTTGAGCCACGGCTGGGCGACCACCAGCACCAGCGCGATGGCGATCAGCACCGGGACGATCGCGGAGAACGCGTCCTCCGGCAGCACCACGAGCAGGATCGCGCCGACCACGGCGCCCAGCACCGAGGCGGGCAGCAGCCGCTTCACCCGGCCCGCCTGCCCGGTCAGCTCGCGCCGGTAGCCCCACGCGCCGCTGAGCGAGCCGGGCACCAGGCCGAGGCTGTTGGACACGTTGGCCACCACCGGCGGGTAGCCGACGGCCAGCAGCACGGGGAACGTCACCAGGGTGCCGGAGCCCACCACCGTGTTGATCCCACCGGCGAACACGCCGGCCAGGACGACGACGATCGCCTCCACCGTCGTCACGGCCACTCTCCCTGGTTCTCGCGGTTCGCCAGCGACGCTAACACCGCGTCCGGCGGGGCGCGGTGTGGTGATCGCGACACGGCGCCCCGCCCGCCAGGGGTTTGGGAGGGCTACGTCGTGCGCCGCCCCAGCGCCCGGGCGCCGATGCCGAACGCCAGCAGCACCAAGCCGACCACCCCGAGCCCGAGCACGCTCGCGCCGGTGGTCGCCAGGGCGTCCCGCGGCGGACCGCCGCCACCGGCCGGGGTGTCACCCGGTGCGGTGGCGTCCGGGTCGACGACCACCGGTCCCGGCTTGACCGCGATCAGCTGGGGTTCCGTCGCACCGCGGACCGCCGCGAACAGCGGGCCCTCGTGGAACGGGACCACCTGCCACGGACCGAGGACCACCGGCGTGTAGTGGCCGACGGCCAGATCGGGGAACGTGAGCATGCCGTGGGCGTCGGCCGTGGCGCGGGCCGCGGTCTCGTTCGTGTCGGGGTCGAGCAGGACCACGGTCACGTCCGGCACGCCGACCCACTGCCTCCCGCAGCACTCGACCACCCGGCCGGTCGTGGTCCACACCGCGCCCGGCACCCTGGCCTTCGCCCTGGCGATCGGCGCCAGCTCGCGGAACCGGCCGTCGGCGTCACGCGTGCCGAAGGCGCACGTGGCCGTGATCAGCCCGTGGTCGGGCGACCCGACGGGCATGGTCTCCTCCACCGTGGTCGACCACGACCTGCGGGCGGCGACCGGGACGCCGTAACCGAGCTCGCTCAGCGGACCCCACTCCTCGCCGTTCTCGATCTGGTACGGCGTGCCGGTGCCGCCGCACACCGCGTGCACGGTGAGGTCGGCCAGGCCGTTGTTGGTGATCGTGACGTTCAGCCTGGGCCGCTCGTCGGGCCGGTACTCGGCCTTGTCCCAGGCGATCACGGCGGTCAGCGTGTTCGCGGGCCGGACCAGGCCGACCTCGAACGTCGTGTCGCCGCCGCCGGTGACGGTGAACCGGTCGTAGAAGTCGATCGGCGGCGCCCAGCGGGAGGAGTGCCAGACGCGGACCCGGTAGTTGCCGGCCGGGGCGCCCTCGATCCGGTAGCGGCCGGCGGCGTCGGTGATGCCTTCGTGGAACGTCGTCGGGATGCCGCCCTCGACGGTCACGGTCTGGTTCGGCAGCGCCTCGCCCTGGTCGAACGCGCCGTTGGCGTTGGCGTCGCCGTAGACCAGGACGGTGGCGCCGCCCGCGGCGTGGCTCACCGGAGCGGACAGGTCGAGCGGCACGGACGCGCCGCGCGTGCCGAAGGTGATCCGGCCCTTGAGCGAGACCAGGTCGCCGATCCAGGGCCGCGGCTCGCCGACCACCGTGACCTCGTAGGACTCGCCCGGCCACAGGTACAGGCCCTTGGTCGGGTTCGCGTACGGGTACAGCGGGCCCCACTGGTCGAAGTCGTGGGTCATCGTGGACGGCACCCACTCCGGCACGTACCGGACCGGGATGCTCGCCCCGACGCCCGTGTTGGTGACCTTGATCCGGGCCGTCACGGGCTCGGCGATGTCGTAGGCCGCCTTGTCGAACGACGCCGTCACCTCGAGCCGGTCCACCTCGACCGGTTCGACGACCTCGGGCCCGGCCACCACCACGAACTCCACCCGCGTGGTCGTGTCGGCGACCACGTCGACGGTGAACCAGCCCTCGCCGGTGGCCTCGTCCCGGTACTCGCCGAGCACCAGGACCTCCGTGCGGCCCGCCGGCAGCTTGGCGAAGGAGAACGCGCCGCCGTCGTGCGACCGGGCCTCGGCGACCGGCAGGCCGCCGCGCTGCAGCGCCACGAGCCGCACGCCGTCCAGCGGTCGCCCGTCGCCGTGCCTCAGCGTGCCCTCGACCGCGCCGAACGAGCCGACCTCGGCGAAGTCGGACGAGCCGATGTAACCCGCGGTGCTGCGACCGCTGTTGCCGAAGTTGCAGGCGACGCCGATCCGGCCGACGGCCGCCGCGTCCGCGGGCACGGTGTCGGTGACCCTGAGCACCTTCGTCTCGCCGGCGGCGAGCGTGACGCCGGGTCCGTCCGGGCTCAGCGCGGCCCACCCGGGGCCGTTGCCGGTCAGCCGACCCTCGTCCGGCTCCTCATCGCACACCGCGACGACCCCGGTCAACGCGGTCGCGCCGGTGTTGGTGAGGGTCACGTCGATGCCGACCGGGTCGGTGGGCCGGTAGGACTCGCGGTCGAACTCCAGCTTCGGCCGGAGCACTTCCAGGACCGGTGAGGTCATCGGCAGCGCGAGTTCGGTGGTGACGCCCTGCTCGACGGTGAACTCGGCGTGGCCCGGCGCGATGACGAACGGGTTGCCGTGCTCGATCAGGGAGGCGCGGTAGCGGCCGGTGGGCACCTCGCCGCCGAAGGTGAACCGGCCGGTGGCGTCCGTGCGGCCGCTCAGCCACGTCGTGGGCAGGCCGCCGTCGGCGTAGACCGGCGCGTCCGCCACGCCCTCGCCCTCGTCGAACGCGCCGTCGCCGTCGGCGTCGCGGTAGAGCACGCCGCGGGCCGAACCCCAGGTCAGCGGCACGCGGGTGGCGGCCCGGCCGGTGTTGTCCTCCGGCGTCGGGTCCATGTCCGGCAGCGTCTGCGGGCCCGTGTGCGCGGTCACCGAGTACTCGACGCGGTCGTAGAGCGGGATCTGCTGGCGGCCGACGAGCCGGTAGGTCTTCGCCTCGCCTGGCGCGATGGTCGCGCCGGGGACGCGGCGCAGCTCCGTCGCGCCCGTCGTGATCCGCAGGTCGCCCCCGTGGGTGAACCGGACGTCGACCGCGGGCGCGGCCCCGGCGTTGCGGACCGTGACGGTGAGGCCGATGTCGGAGTCCGGCGGGTACTCGGCGCGGTCGAAGGCCAGCGAGACCTTCAGGTCGGCCCGCGGCACGGGCGCCGCTTCGGCCCGCGGCACGGCCGGTGGCGCCGGCTCGGGTTCGGCCGGCGCGGTGGTGGGATCGGGCTCGGCGGGCGGCGACGAGGTCTCCACCGGCGGCTCGGTGGTGGTCGTCGTGGTCGTCGGCGGCTCGACGGGTGTTTCCGTCGGCGGCTCGGACGGCGCGGTCGTGGTGGGTGCCGTGGTCGTGGTTTCCTGCGCTGACGCGACCGGTCCGCCGAGCGCCACGGCGAGCGCCAGCGCGCCCGCCGTGACCGCCCGCACGATTCGCCCCGTGCTGGTGGTGCCGGACATCGGGTGTCCCCCGTAAGTAGGTCCTTGCCCACCGCGGGTTGCCGACGTCCCCCGAGCCGCCGCCGGGCAGGGCCCTTACACGATCAGGCCGGAAGCTACCGCTTCGCCGCCGTGCCGTGCCCGGCTTTCGCGGAACTTCCGCAAGGTGTGCGCGTCCGACAGCCCCGTGCCGCCGACCAGCACGCCGAGGTCGCCGTCGACCACGTAGCTGCCGTGCGGCGAACGGGCGATCGTGGTCGGCTCGTCGTCGCCCCACGGCGCGACCCGGTGGGCGGTGCGGGCGGCGCCCCAGTCGTCGGCCGACCGCAGCACGCTGACGGCCGCTTCGCCCGGCGCGCCGAGGGAGTTGGTGACCACGGCGAGCGTGCCGTCCGGGCGCAGGTCCATGCCGTCGCCGCCGACCAGCGGCCGGTCGAGGGCGACCTCCGAGACCCGACCCGATCGGGTGATCTTGAACAACGCGCCCGTGTCGTAGCGGACGGCGAGCGCGAAACCCCTGGGGTGCCAGACGATCCCGTTCAGGCCGATGGTGTCGCTGCCGAACCGCGGGTCCCGGGCGAACACCGCGGCGCGGCCGTCGCGGTCGACCCGGTACAGCGCGTCGGAGGCGGGGTCGGTGACGTAGGCGTTGCCCGCGTGGTCGACGGCGACGTCGTTGGCGCTGTGCCGGCCGGGGCCGATCGCCAGGTCGACCACGTGCACCGGCCGTCCCGTGGCGAGGTCGAACACGCCGAGCCCGGAGGCCCGGTAGGTGGTGTCCGGGGTGGACCGGGCGCCGAGGCCCATGTCGCCGTACGCGACGTAGACGCGGTCGCCGACCACGTGCACGCCGAACGTCGACACCATCCGGGGGTCGCTGATCAGGGTCTTCGTGGTGCCGTCGCGGACGACCTCGACGGTGCCGCGCCGGATCGAGCCGAGCAGGAACGTGTGCCGCAGCGGGTCCCAGGCGATGCCCTCGGGGTGCAGCGCGGCGGACCGGCCGGTGATCACGCCCGGCGCGGCCGTGGCGGCGGCCGGGGTGGCGGTGAGGACGACCAGCACGAGAACCATCAGGAAACGCATAATGCTCCGTCCACTTGTGTGAGTACGTGCACGAAGTTAGATCAGAGCTCTGATATCCGTCAACGCACTTTACGATCGGGGCATGGGCATGCCGGTCGAGGAGCGCCTTGGCGGCGACATCAAGCGGGTCGAGCACGAGCTGATGCTGGTGAAGCAGCAGGCCGTGCGGCCGGCCGGGCTGACCGTGGCCCAGTACGCGGCGCTGCTGGTGCTCAACGACCACCCCGGCGTGTCGGCCGCCGAGCTGGCCCGGCGCTGCCGCGTGACGCCGCAGACGATGACCACGATCCTGCGCAACCTGGAGGCGGCCGAGCTGATCGCCCGGGTGCCGCACGAGGTTCACCGCAACGTGCTGGAGACGCGGCTGACCGAGGCGGGGCGCGCGGCGTTCGAGGTGGCCGACGAGCGGGCGTCCGCCGTCGAGCGGCGACTGGCCGACGAGTTCAGCGCGGCGGAGCGGGAAACCCTCCGCGCCCTGCTGGCACGGTGCTCGAAAGCCCTAGCCGGTCAACCCTGACACCCTCCGCGAGGTCGCGTCGGTCGTTAGCCCTAGCCGGTCAACCCCTGGCACCCCTCCGCGAGGTCGCGTCGGTCGTTCGCGACTCATTTCCCGGCGATCACGCTTTTCGATCGTCGGGAAATCAGGCGCGAGCGGCCGACTTCCCGGCGACCGAGCCGCCATCTGCGGAGCAGGGGCAATCCAACGCAGCTTCAGCCCAGGTTGTCGGTGTCGAAGGTGTTGCAGCGGGCCGGGTCGCCGGTCTCGTAGCCGGTCGTGTACCACTTCTGGCGCTGCGCCGACGTGCCGTGGGTGAACTTGGTCGTGTCGACCTTGCCGCCGCCCAGCTCGCCCTGGATGAAGTCGTCGCCGATGCGGGCCGCGGCGTCCAGCGCGGCGTTCACGTCGTCCTGCGTGACGCCGGTGATCAGCGGTTGACCGGAGGCCGTCGGCACGGTCTCCGCGTGGTTGGCCCAGGCGCCCGCGTAGCAGTCGGCCTGCAGCTCCAGCCGCACCGAGCCGGACGTCGGCCCGGACCCCGAGCCGACCCGGTCGGACGTGCCGAGCAGGTGCTGGACGTGGTGGCCGTACTCGTGGGCCAGGATGTACGCCTCGACGAACGGACCGCCCGTGGCGCCGAACTTCTGCTGCATCTCCTGGAAGAACCCGAGGTCGATGTACACCTGCGCGTCCGCCGGGCAGTAGAACGGCCCCACGGCGGACGTCGCGTTGCCGCACCGGGTCGACACGCCGCCGGAGAAGAAGTTCGTCTGCGCGGGCTGGTAGGTGCGACCCGATCGGGCGAACTGGTCGCCCCAGTAGGCCTGGATCGAGTTGATGAACGCGACCGCGCGGCAGTCGGACTCGCGGTTGGCGTCCGCGCCGGTCCGGCACTTCTCCTTGATGGCCTCGGAGCCCACCTGCTGCCCCTGGCCCACGTCGGAGAACCCCGATCCGGACGGCAGCTGCACGCCGCCGCCGATCTGGGACAGCACGAAGTACAGGATCAAGCCGACGATCCCCAGCCCGCCGCCACCGAGGGCGACCCGGCCGCCGACACCGCGTTGGTCGGAGACCTGTGACGTGTCCAGCTCGGCGTTCTCGTTGAACTGCACCGCGCGTCCTCCCAGACAAACCCGAAGCCGACCCGGACAAGACAAGCCCCGGGTGCGGAGCCCGACGTCGGGGCACCGCACCCGGGTTTTCCCATGTGGAAGTGACGAAACCTGCGTGACGGGGTCGGCGTGGACCGCGGTCGGCGCCGACGGTGGAGACGGCGCCCTGATGACCTACCGGGTCAACATCGTCAAGCGCGGCGATGGCGCCGGTGGCGCCGTGCGCTCGAAACCCCGTCGGAGCCGCTCACGTTCGCGATCGGGCCGGTCTCATGACCGCTCCGCCCGCGGGGTTGCGGCTCGAACGCGGCTCGTCACCGCGAGGACTTACCTGCACCGCACCACCTACCCCTTCCGGGCGTGCCGCCGGCGGGTCAGCTCGGGTTCCGCCGGTGGCAGGTCCTGTGTCGAGCATGCGCCTCTTCGGCCCGATGCACAACTCGAGGAGAAGCCCCTGAACTGGTGAAATGAGATTCATCCGGCTCAGCGGGACAGTGGTTGCGCGCTGTGAGCGGGCGCCGGGGTGCCCGCTCACAGCGCGTGCATCACGGGGTGGTGGTGATGCGGCCGAGGGCCGGCGGAACGGTGTTCGGGTTGGCGGTCAGGTAGGCCGTGAAGCCGTCCAGGTCGATGCCGCCACCGGTGATCTCCGTGCCCGCGGTGAACGCGCTGAAGCCGTCACCGCCGCCCTGCAGGAAGCTGTTGATCGTGACCCGGTAGCTCGCGGCCGGGTCCAACGGCGTCCCGTTGAGGACGATGTCCGACACCTTGGACCCGATCGGCGCGGACGCCGACCACGTGTAGGTCAGGCCCTTGGACGGCTGCAGCACGATCTGCCGCTGCTGGCCGTTGACGACCTGCCACTGCTGCTCCAGCGCCGCCTTGAGCTGCGCGCCGGTCAACGTGACCGTCTGCAGGATGTTGCCGAACGGCTGCACGGTGAACGCCTCGCCGTAGGTCACCACGCCGTTGCCCTCGCCCGCGGGCGACGAGGCGTGGGTGAGGTCGGCGCGCACGCCGCCCGGGTTCATCAGCGCGAGCACCGCGCCGTTGCCCGCGGTGGCGGCCAGCTGGGAGTCGGCGATCAGGTTGCCGAGCGCGGACTCGCCCGCCGGGTTCTGCGCGCGCAGGATGTCCTGGGCGATGGTGCCGATCGGGCGGTTGGCGATCGGGCCGGACTTCGACTTGGCCAGGTCGATGATCGCCTGCACCTCGGGGTCCGGGGTGACGTTCCTGGTCACCACGTGGTTGCGGGCGACGGTGGCCGAGCGGACGACCTCGCGGGTCCGCTTGTCGATCTTGAGGTCGACCACGGACAGCTCGCGGCCGAACGCCAGGCCCTCGATGAACGGGCGCGGGTTGCCCGCCGGGTCGGTGACCGTGCAGTTGTAGTGCTGGTGGCTGTGGCCGGAGAACACCGCGTCGATCTTCGGGCTGACCTGCTCGGCGATCTTGCGGCCGGGGCCGCCCGCGACCGTGCGGCACTCGTCCGGGCCGCCGCCCGAGGTGTTGTCGCCCTGGTGGATCAGCAGCACGATCGACTTCACGCCGAGCCAGTTGAGCAGGTCGGCGTACCGGTTGGCGGCGGCGACCTCGTCGCCGAACTCCAGCTCCTTGATCCCGTTCGGGTCGACCAGGATCGGCACGTCCTTCAGCGGCATGCCGATGAACCCGATCGGGACGCCGTCGCGGAACTCCACCCAGAACGGCGGCAGCGCGGGCCGGTCGTTCTTCGCCAGCGTCACGTTCGCGCCGAGGATCGGGAAGTCCGCGCCCTCGTAGGTCTCGCGGAACTGGCAGCCGTCGACCGGGTGGCACCCGCCGCGCTGCATGCGCAGCAGCTCCTGGTAGCCCTCGTCGAACTCGTGGTTGCCCGCCGCGGTCGTGTCCATGCCGACCCGGTTGAGGACCTCGATCGTCGGCTCGTCGTGGAACAGCGCCGACACGATCGGGGACGCGCCGATCAGGTCGCCCTGGCCGACGATCACCGAGTTGCGCACCTCGGCCTGGAGGTTGCGGATGTGGGTCGCGTTGAACGCGGCGCCACCCGCTTCGACCTGCGTGCCGTCCGACAGCGTGACGCGGCCCGAGGAGCCCGAGGGCGGCTCGATGTTGCCGTGCAGGTCGTTGATGCCGATCAGGCGGACGTCGACGGTGCGCGCCGGGCGGTCGTCCTTGTCGGCCGTCGCGGGGCTCTGCGCCAGCGTGACCGCCAGCGCTGCCGCCGCGGTGACCGCGAGCGCGCCGGATCGCCGCGCGGTGCGTCTGAACGAGGTCATGGGGTGGGTTCCTCCCTGCGGCGCCCCGGTAGGAGGGCGCGGTACGGCGCAGGAGTTTGCCTGGCGGAGCTGACCTGCACCAGACATGTCGGTGGATCGTCCGTTAACGGATATGTGCGGCCTAACCTTGTGGGGTGACTGAGCAGGAGCCGCGTTGGCTCGACGATGGGGAGATGCGCGCCTGGCGCAACTACGTGGTCGGGGCCTCGATGCTCGCCGACCGCCTGCACCGGGAGCTGCAGGACGGGCACGGCGTGTCGTTGGCCGACTACGAGGTGCTCGTGCGCCTGTCGGAGCGGCCGGGGCGGCGGATGCGGATGTCGCAGCTCGCGGACGAGGTGGCGTCGTCCAAGAGCCGGGTGTCGCACCAGGTGGCGCGGATGGAGCGGGAAGGGCTGCTGAGCAGGCGGGAGTGCCCCGAGGACGGTCGCGGCGTGTTCGCCGAGCTGACCGACGAGGGCATGGCGCTGCTGGAGACGTCCGCGCCGACCCACGTCGAGGGCGTGCGCGAGCACATGATCGACCTGCTCTCGCGCGACGAGCAGGCGGTGGTGGCCAAGGTGTTCGACCGGATCATCACCCACCTGCGGGACGTGGACGGGTGACCGGCGCGTGACGCGGCAGCGCCCCCACGCCCGGTGAGGGGCGTGAGGGCGCGTGGAGCGCGGTAGCGGTGGGATTTGAACCCACGGAGGGGATCAACCCTCGCACGTTTTCAAGACGTGTCCCTTAGGCCGCTCGGGCACGCTACCTCGGTGCAGGAGCCTAGCCGACGGGCGTCGGCGGCGGGCGGTCGCTCGCCGCGGCACGGCCGCCGGAAGGCCCCTGGAAGACGGACGTGCGAGGCCCCGGTGGTCGGGACCCCGCACGTCCTGCCGCCGTGCCGGGTGCTCACCCGGCGGGCGCCGTGATCAGGCGAAGATGCCGAACACGTCGATGACCAGGTGCGTGTAGCCGGAGTTGTTGTAGTACTGGTGCGCGGGGTAGACGCTGCCGCCCGTCTCGAAGCTGCCGAGGCGGACCGTGGCCATGTTCGGCGCGGTCTGGCCGGGCGCCAGGTTCAGCGCCGAGGTGCCGGGCCGGCTCTGGCCCGCCGGGAACGGCGTGATGTAGGTGTTGTCGGTCGGCTCGGTGCCGGTCAGGTTCAGCAGCAGGCTGTTGCCCGGGAACAGGTTCGGGTCGTCGAAGTACAGCGTGATCGCCTGGCTCGGCCAGATCGGCCCGGGCTCGCCCTCCCACCGGGTGTCGTACGCGCGACCGGGGGTGACGGGGTAGAAGTCCGCGCCGCCGTTGTCGGTGGGCAGGTAGTACCCGGTGATGTCCACGATCAGGTGAACGGAGCCGGCGTTGTTGTACAGGTTGACCTTGCGGTCCGCGCCGAGCGCGACGGTCACGCCGTTGGGGGTGGCACCGCCGGGCACGACGTTGAGGCTGGACGCGGTCGGCCTGGACGAACCGGACGGCCACGCGGTCACGTAGGTGCTCGCGGTCGCGTCGACACCGGTGACGTTCAGCGCCACCGCGGTCGAGCCGGCCGGCACGCCGTAGGAGCTGAAGTCGACCGAGCGGGACTCGCCGCCGTAGAACGCGCCGCCGGTGTTGCGCGAGTCGTACACGCGGGTCGGGCCGGTGGCGAAGTACCGAGCGGGGGTGATCGCGACGCCCGGGTTGTCGTGGACGTAGTAGCCCGCGATGTCGGCGATCAGGTGCGTGCTGCCCGCGTTGTTGTAGATGCTGATCGTGTTGTCGATCGACACCCAGGTGGTGACCGAGTTGGCGCGGGTCTCACCGGGCACCAGGTTCAGGGTCGACACCTCCGGCCGGGGGATGTCGGCGCCACCCTCCCACACGGTCACGTACGTGTTCCCGGTCGGTGACGTGCCGGTCACGTTCAGCACGACCGCCAGGGTGTACACCGGGGCGTCGGTGACGGGCACCACGATGCTGCCGCCCGGGCCGACCGGCGCGGTGCTGCCGCCGCGGCCGAGGCCGCTGCGGGTGTCCAGGATCCGTCTGGGCGCGGACGGGATGAACCGCGTGCCCAGGTACTCCTCGGCGCCGGCCTCCTGACCGTTGGCCTCGGTCGCCTTCGTGCCGTACGGGCGGGCGGAACGGCCGGCGCGGTCGAGCGACAGCTCGGCCCGGGCGACCTGGTCTCCATTGTGGACGGACGCGGGCTCGGCGGTGGCCGGAGCCGCGACCGCCACCACGGCGGCGGTCGCCGCGGTGGCGACCAGCAGCGCTGCGGAACGACGCATGATCCTCTTTCCTGACTGCAAGACGAATGGAAGGCGTCGGTCTACCAGCCAGTCCGTGACAGAGACACGCGGACGTCGGCAGCGCACAGCGCGACCCCCCTGTGGGACGAGCCCCCGACTCGACCGAACGGGCCGGACACTACCTCAGGGGTACGACAGCCGAAAGTGAAATGCGGTCGGCTTCTCAGTTCTCCGGCTTCACCGCGACGTGCACGAATTCGTTGTAGGTGAACACTTTCCCGGCAGCCCTGGGGAACGGGAAGGACATGCGGTCGCGCTCGACCAGCCCGAGCTGGGAGGTCACGTCCGCGAGGCCGTCGAGGTCGGTGAACGCCACGTGGGTGGGGTCCGACGCGTAACCGCGCTCCTGGGGGCAGATGAGCACCAGCAGGCCGCCCGGCGCGAGGAAGTCGACGTAGCCGCGCAGGATCTCCACGGCTTCCGGGCGCGGCATGTGCTCGACCAGGTGCGCGGCCAGGATGCCGCCGAAGCGGCCGGGCTTGGCGTACTCGGTCTCGAAGAACTCGTCCGTGGTGAACGCGGTCAGCCCCATGTCCCGGCAGGTCTGCACGGAGTGGGGGTTGTGGTCGACGCCGACGCCGTTGGGTTCCAGGTGCTTGAGGTTGCGCCCGATGCCGCAGCCGACGTCGAGCACCTCCCGCTCGCCGAAGATGCGGCGCACGTTCCACCGGTACGGGGCCTGGACGTTCAGGACACGCTTCCAGGGCAGGTTCTGCAGGCGCGCGAGCCGGTCGGTGTAGTCCTGACCGTCAGTCTTGTCCACGGTCGTACGGTAGCCGACGCTGAGACCCCTGACACCACCACCGTGGGGTTGACCCCCGTCGACCCGGTCACCGCGCGTGCTGCCCGACCCCTGTCCCGCCGGGCGGGACAAGGGTCGGATCACCAGGTCAGGCGGTGCGCCGGGTCACCCGCCGGTACGACGCGTGTTCGTCACGTCCGGGGCGGGCACGGCACCCGTCCACAGCTCTTCCTGGCAGCTCCGGCACGTGCCCGCGAACACGACAGCGTCGTAGCCGCCTTGCTTCCAGGCGCCGTAGACGCGCACCTTGTACGGCCCGGAGGGCAGGTTCTCGAAGCGCACGCGCCCCTGCGCGTCGGTCCGGGCCTGGGCCGCGACCTCGCCCGTGACCGCGTCCCTCAGGATGATCGCCGCGCCGGTGAGCATGCGGCCCGTCTCGCCGATCCCGTCGCCGTCGCGGTCCTCGAAGAAGGCCATGCGCAGCGTCACGGCCGGGCCGGGCACCTTGGCTAGGGCGTAGGCCTGCGGGACACCCTCGCGGCGGCTCTCACCGGGACCGAACTCGCAGCGGTGGTCCACCGCGCCGTACTCGGCCGCCACCTCGGAGACGCTGCCGACGATGGTGAACGCGCGGGACTGGCCCGCGGGCACCGTCACACCCGACGTGCCCCAACCCAGGTCGCCAAGGGCGAGGTCGCGCAGCTCAGGCCCTCCGTCGTTGGCCCGCTGGCAGTCGGCCTTGATCCCGGTCAGGTCCGCGGTGCCGATGTTGGTCAGCGTCACCGCGACCTCGGCCCGGTCACCGACCCGGTAGACGTCCTGCGTGAACCGCATGGCCGCGGACAGGTAGTCGGTCAGCGGGCGCTGACCGCGCAGCAGCAGGTTCGCGGCCGAACCGCTCCCGTCCACCGCGACGGAGGAGTTCGGCTGCTCGATGACCCAGCCGTCCGGCGCGTTGTCCGTGTACAGCCCGTAGACCTGCACCGGGAGGTCCGCGAACCGGAACCGGCCGTCGGCGCCGGTGGTCGCTTCCAGCCTCGTCCACGGCGGGCCGTTCGTGGTGGCGGTCACCCGGACGCCCTGGAGGGCCTCGCCGGCGTCCGGCGCGCCGTTGTCGTTGCGGTCGCCGTAGACGAGGCCGGCCAGGGTGTCCGCGGCGGAGGACGGGTCGCGGACCGGGAGCGGCAGCTCGACCTCGGTGACCGAGGCGTTGCCCTGCCAGATGGAGAACTTCGCCACCGGCGCGCCGCTCCAGCCCTGGACCTCGCCGCGGACGGTGAGGACGCGCTGCCGCCCGGCGGGCAGGATGACGCCGGGGCCGGAAAGGGCCAGGTCGCCCCACTCGGAGGACTGGATGAAGAAGGTGGACCCGGAGCTCGAGTACCCGTCGGCCTTCACGCCGGTGGCGTCGGCGTCACCGGTGTTGGAGAGCGTCACCTCGACCGGGATCTGCTCGCCGACGAGGAACGGGCCCGCGCCGACGGTGGCCGAGATGGCGAGCTTCGCGGCGGCGGCCGTCGGCGACGAGGCCGCGGGCGCGGCTGCTTGCTGCGCTCCGGTCGGCTGGGCGGTGGCCGGCTGGGCCTGGACCGGTGGCGCTTCGGGGCTGGAGGTCGTGAGGACCGGCTCGGCCGCGGCCGGCGACGTCCCGGGGTCCTGGGCCCGGGCGGCGGCGGCGGACAGGGTCGCGGTGACCGCGAGCGCCGCGACGAAGGCAAGGGATCTTCGCGCGACCACGCGCTTCGAGAGAGTCAAGACCAGCCCCCTGAGTGGTGGATTCGGGTGGCCGCAACCTAACCGACGTCGATCACCGACGCACCCGTTCGTCGTTTGTGGACACTCCCGGGTGGACGAGAAGAGACCGGCCTCCCGTGGGGGAGACCGGTCTCCGTTACCCGCTCGGCTGTGACCTACGCCACGTCGGCGTGCGAGTGGTGGTGCTCCTCCACGTGCAGCGAACGCGTGGACGCCGCACGCGCCGCAGCGCGCTCCGACCGCGCCGGCACGCCGTTCACGCTCTCCGTGCTGATCGCGTACGAGGCCGTCACCCACGCCAACGCGTCGGAGTTGCGGTCGAGGGCGACGCGGTCCACGTTGCCCAGGGTGTCACCGGAGCCGTGGTAGTTCGGGTCGTAGGCGACACCGGCCGTGCCACCCCACTTCGCCGCCTGCGCCTCGGTCTTGACGCCCTCGGCGCCGGTGAACAGACCACCGGCCGGGATGCCCTGGAGGATGAACTCGCCGTAGTCCGAGCGGCCGGTGAAGTCGGTGCCCTCGGTCTGCACGCCCTTCGCCACCGTCAGGTACTCCACGAACGCCTGCTCGATCTGCGCGGAGCCGTACGGGCCCGCGCCCGCGCCGACGCCGTCGGAGTCGTCGCCGTCGTAGACGAAGTACGCCGCGTTGGGCGAGCCGATCATGTCGAAGTTCAGGTACAGCGCGATGTCGAGCTGCTGCTCGAACGTCAGCGACTGCACGTACTTCGTCGAGCCGACCAGGCCGAGCTCCTCCGCGCCCCACCAGCCGAACCGGACCGCGTTGTTGACCTTCGGCGAGCCGCCGAGCTTCAGCGCGGTCTCCAGCAGGCCCGCGGAACCGGTGCCGTTGTCGTTGATGCCCGCGCCGTTCTCGACGCTGTCGAGGTGGGCGCCCGCCATCACGACGTTGTCCGTGCGGCCCGTCTTCGTCTGCGCGATCACGTTGCGCGAGACGCGGTCCTCCTCGTGGTAGCGCAGGTCGACGGTCACGGCCTGGCCGCCGAGCTGGGCCAGCGCGTTGCCGTCGGCCTGGGTGACGCCACCGGTGGGCACGACGCCCGGGGCGCCGAGCGTGACACCCGCCAGCGTGCCCTCGCGGTTGTTGGAGATGATCACCGCGATGGCGCCCGCGGCGGCCGCGTTGCGGTGCTTGACGTCGAACGTGCACGAGCCGCGGCGGATCAGGGCGATGCCGCCGGTGAAGTCCTGCCCGGCGAAGTCGCTCGCCTCGCAGCCCGGGGTCGCGTCCTCGGGCACGACCCGCAGCGGGCCGGTGACGCCGCCGACGGGCGTCTGCGGCGAGAACTCGAGCGGGATGTTCTCGTAGGTGGTCGAGCCGACCTTCGCGATCGCGGCGTCGGTGATCTGCACCGGGTAGGTGAACTCCGGCGTGGTCACGTGGAAGCCCGCGCCGCGCAGCTTGCCCGCGACGTAGTCGACGCTGGCGTCGTAGCCGGACGTGCCCGCGGCGCGGTTGCCGCCGTTGCGGTCGGCGATGCGCTGGAAGGCGATCAGGTGGCGGTTGACCCCTTCCGCGGTGACGTTCCTGGTCAGGTTCTCGGCCGACCTCGGCCCGTCGAGCGTCGAAGCCGACGCGGCGTTGACGGCCGGAACGGCGACCAGTGCGAGGGAGGCGGACGCCGCGAGGATCGCCGCGCGTCGGATCCCGGTTCTTGCTGACATGATCGAGTTCCCCTTCACTCGGATGCCGAACCCTCACAAGCCGCCGCGACGAGCGCAATCCGTCACTCGGTGGGTTCGCAGCCCGTGAGCAGGGGCAAGCACGGCGTGACGCCGGTCACCGCCAGGGCCCAGTCGGGTCGCCGGAACGTGCCCGGGGTGACCAGCAGGCGGGTCTGCCGCGCCGGTTCGCCGCGCCTGACCTGGGCGAACGTGCCGTCCGGCCGGTAGCCGAGCCGGCGGCTCACACCGTGCGAGGCGAGGTTGTCGTCGAACGCGCTCGACCGCGCCGCCACCGCGCCGAGGTGGTCGAACGCGAACGCCAGCACGGCGGCGCGCATCTCCGTGCCGATGCCGCGCCCTTGGTGCCGCAGCCCGACCCACGAGCCGCTGGTGACCTCGCGCAGGACCGGGAAGTCGTCGGCGCCGAGCGACTGCTGGCCGACCACGCGGCCGTCCAGGCGCACGATGAAGTTCACCGTCCACCGCTGCGGCGAGAGCGTGGAGCGCACGTGCCAGTAGTGCTGGAGGGTGTTGATGCCGAGCCGCTCGCGCGGGGCGTCGGTCCACGCCACGCCGAACGGCATCCGGTCGGGCGGGTGGACGCCGTCGAGGGCCAGGTCGACGAGCTCGGTCAGGCTCTCGTCGTCGTCGGGGCGCAGTTCGAGGCGCGGGGTGCGCAGCACCAGGTCGTGCAACGGCCAGTGGTCCATGCCGGTCGATGGTGGCGACCGCGCGTCCGGCGTGCGACCGGATTACCGTCGGGCCATGCGCGCGATCACCATTCGTGAACCAGGCGGTCCGGACGTGCTGGATTGGGCGGAGGTTCGTGATCCCGCACCGGGGCCCGGCGAGGTGCTGCTGGACGTGGCCGCGACCGCGGTGAACCGGGCCGACCTGCTGCAACGCCAGGGCCACTACCCGCCGCCGGAGGGCACGTCGGACGTGCTGGGGCTGGAGTGCTCGGGCACGGTCGCGGCGCTCGGCGACGGCGTCACGGGCTGGCGGGTCGGTGACGAGGTGTGCGCGCTGCTGGCCGGTGGTGGCTACGCGGAGCGGGTCGTCGTCCCGGCCGCCCAGCTCCTGCCGCTGCCGGCGGGCGTCGACTTGGTGACGGCGGCGTCGCTGCCGGAGGTGGCGTGCACGGTGTGGTCGAACGTGGTGATGGTCGCCGGTCTGCGCGGCGGTGAGACGTTCCTCGTGCACGGTGGCGCGGGTGGCATCGGCACGCACGCCATCCAGGTCGCCAAGGCGCTCGGCGCGCGCGTGGCCGTCACGGCGGGGTCGGCGGAGCGGTTGCGGCGGTGCGCCGAGCTGGGCGCGGACGTCCTGGTGGACTACCGCGAGCAGGACTTCGTGGCCGAGGTCGGTCGGGCGGACGTGGTGCTGGACAACATGGGCGCGGCCTACCTGGGCCGCAACGTGGACGTCCTCGCGCCGGACGGCCGGCTGGTGATCATCGGGATGCAGGGCGGGGTGAAGGGCGAGCTGAACATCGGCAAGCTGCTGTCCAAGCGGGGCAGCGTGACCGCGACGGGCCTGCGGTTCCGGCCCGTGGACGGGCCGAGCGGGAAGGGTCGCGTCGTGGCCGAGGTGCGGGAGCACTTGTGGCCGCTGATCGCGTCCGGCCAGGTCAAGCCCGTCGTGCACGACGTGCTGCCGATCGCCCGTGCCGCCGACGCCCACCGGGCTTTGGAGGGCGGTGCGGTATTCGGCAAGCTGGTGCTGACCGTCTGATACCTGATTCGTCCTACCCGTCTGATCCGTCTGAGCGCGAATGCTCCAAAAGATTAAAAGCGTCCTCGCCGGACGGGCAGATCAGCAGGATGACCCCTGGTTTGGCGGTCCTGTTCCGGGTCCGTCGTTGGTCCGGGCTCCGTGTCATCCCACCGACCTCCCTCCGGGCTACCACACGTATCAAGGGGGCGGACATCAGTGAACGACCGGGCAAAGGACGCACAGCCCCCTTGACACGCGCGGTAGGGCAAAGCCAGGTCGGCGGGATGACACGAACCCCTCGTTTGGGAAAGCGAAAGCCGACACCCAACCCATAGTCACACGGCCCACGCCGCCCGCGCCGGGTCCGCCGCTCCCGTCCGCTGACCGGTTCTTCTCTCAAAGGAGGGCTTCGTGTCATCCCGCCGACCTGGCAGAGCCCTACCGCACGGGTCAAGGGGGCACATCCCCACCCAACAGGAACAATGGGCCGGAACCGCCCCCTTGACGCGTGTGGTAGCCCGGAGGGAGGTCGGTGGGATGACACGAAACCCGGACCCACAACGGACCCGGCGCAGAACCACCGAACGGGCCGTCATCCTGCTGATCTGCCCGTCCGGCGAGGACATGCTTTTAAGGCTTTTAATCTTTCACCACTTCTCGCCGCCGCAACTTCAGTCCAACGCCGTCGCCGTAGCCAAGAAAGTCCGAGGCGTCGTCCGGAACCGCAGCGCGAACTCCTCGGCCCACCGCACCAGCACGGTCTGCTCGCCGGGGCGTTCGGCGTCGTCCACCAGGACCGCCGCGCCGGGCGCGAGCACGCCGCGCAGCACGGGCAGCGCCGGGTAGCGCGCGTCACCCAGCAGCGGGCCGTCCACCAGCAGCAGGTCGACCAGGCCGTAGCGCTCCACGTACGCCGACACCTCGTCGTGCACGAGCTGCGGGTGGTACCACTGGGCGTTGCCGAGCGCCGCCGGGTGCGGGGTGAGCGGGGCGTGGACGACGCGCGCCACGTGGCCGAGGCCTTCCCGGCGCAGCTGGCTGGCCACGAACGCCGCCGTCCGCTCGTCGTGCTCCACCGACAGCAGGTGCCCGAACCCGCGCCGCGCGAGCAGCCGGGCCAGCACCACCGACGACGCGCCGCACCCGCACTCCACCAGCACGGTCCGCGACCCGAGCAGCACCTCGTCCACCACGGCCGCGAGCGCGGCGGGCCGCAGTTCGTGCGCCGTGGTGGGCAGGTACTCCGACATCAGGGGCGCCAGCCGGTGCAGTGCGGCGAGGTCGGCGAGCTCCCGTGACAGCAGGTCGTCCACCCAGCCCCCCGGTCTCACGCCAGCTCGGCGACCGCCCGCACGAGCTCGTCCACTTCCACCGCGTTCGTGTAGTGCGCCAGGCCGACGCGGATCGCCCCGCCGACCTCGCCGACGCCCAGCACCGAGAACACGCCGTGCTGCCCCGAGTCGGCGAACGCGCACACGCCGCGCTCGGACAGGTGCTCGACGCCGTCGGTCGCCTTCACGCCGGCCACCGTGAACGCCAGCGCGGGCACCCGCCGCATGGCGTCGCCGATCACCATGACGTGACGGAGCGATCGCAGTTCGTTGATGAGATTAGCCAGAAGTCCGGCTTGGTACGCCTTCACCGAGCTCAACGACGTGAGCACGCGCTCGCGTCGCGGGCCCACCGCGGCGTCGTCCAGACCGGCCAGGTACTCGACGGACGCGACCAGACCGGCCAGCAGCGGGTAGGCGTGCGGGCCCAGTTCCAGGCGTTCGGGACCCCGCGCGCCCGGCTCGACGGCGACCGACGGCAGCAGGTCGAGCATCGCCGGGTCGCGGAACACCAGCGCGCCGACCGGCGGCCCGCCCCAGTTGTTCGCCGACACCGCCACCACGTCGGCGTCCATCGACGTGATGTCGAGCGGCACGAACGGCGCGGCCGAGGAGGCGTCCACCACGACCAGCGCGTCGGTGCGGCGGGCGGCCTCGGCGATCTTGCGCAGGTCCGGGCGGGTGCCGACGGAGCCGGACGCGGCCGTCACGGCGACCAGCTTGCACTTGGGCGTGACCAGGTCGTCGTACTGCCAGGCAGGCAGCTCGCACGTCTCGATGTCGACCTCGGCCCACCGCACCACGCTGCCGGTGCGCTGCGCGGCCCGCTGCCACGGCGCGATGTTGCCCGGGTGATCCAGCCGCGACACCACGACCTCGTCGCCGAGGAACCAGCCCTCCGACAGCGCGTCGGCCAGCCGTTGCAGCAGCACGGCGGAGCTCGGCCCGAGCACGACGCCCGCCGGGTCGGCGCCCACGAGGTCGGCCACCGCGCGCCTGGCCGCGTCGACGATCGCCTCGGCGCGTTGCGAGGCGGGGAAGATGCCACCCGGCCCGGAGACGGGTGCGCGCAGCGCGGTGGAGACGGCCGTGGCCACCTGTTCGGGTACTTGCATCCCCGCAGGAGCGTCCAGATGAACCCAGCCGTCGCCGAGCGCGGGGAACAGCCCACGGACCCGGGCGACGTCGAACGCCATGCCGCACACCGTACGGAGGACGTCGGCGGGAGCGACAGCAGGGGCCGGGGGTTTGCCACCCGATCTGTGACCCGGTTCGGCGTCCGCCATCCGATCGGGCCAGGATGGGACGCATGAGCGAGGCACCCCGAGATGATCAGCTGGAGAACGAGCGGCACGTGGTCGTGGTCGGCCCGGACGGCACGCCGGTGGGGACCGCGCGGGTGCCGTCCGGCGACGACGCGGGCGGTCAGGACGTGACCGACCTGGTCGAGCAGCCGGCGAAGGTCATGCGCATCGGCACGATGATCAAGCAGCTGCTGGAGGAGGTGCGCGCGGCTCCGCTCGACGAGGCCAGCCGCAACCGCCTCAAGGAGATCCACAAGCGGTCCATCGACGAGCTGGAGGACGGCCTCGCGCCGGAGCTGCGCGACGAGCTGGAGCGGCTTTCCCTGCCGTTCACCGAGGAGGGCACCCCGTCCGACGCGGAGCTCCGGATCGCCCAGGCGCAGCTCGTGGGCTGGTTGGAGGGCCTGTTCCACGGCATCCAGACGGCCCTGTTCGCCCAGCAGATGGCAGCCCGCGTCCAGTTGGAGCAGATGCGCGGCCGCGCCCTGCCCGCCGGGTCGGGCGCCGCCGATCACGAGGGCGGTCCGCACATCCGGGGCACTGGTCAGTACTTGTAACGTTCCGGTGCGGCGTTGAGGTCGCGGGGCTGGACAACGGGCACCGCGCTGCCCGACCGTGTTCACCGCCACACCCGCGAGAGGAGCCGACAGGTGCTCGACAAAGTCCGGCACAGCCCGATCGTCGAAGAGGTCCGCAAGCGCGTGCGCGGCAAGATCCTGCGGGTCATCGACGACGCGGTCCGCCCCTACCACCGCGAGCAGGCCGAGCGGATCGCCCGGCTCCAGGACCAGGTGGAGGAGCTGCGCAGACAGGCGGACCGCGCGGTCGACGCGACGATCCAGTACGAGATCAGGGCCCGGCGCGACCTGGTGTTCGCCGGTGAGCAGGAAGCGGCCAAGGAGAGCGCCCGGTTCATCCGGGAGCACCTGCCCACCGCGCCGCACTTCGGCCACCCGCACACCACGCTCGAGCACGCCCTCGGCCTGGTCTCGGCCGAGGGCATGGCGCTGGAGTTCGGCGTCTACACCGGCGGCACGCTGAAGCTGATCGCCACCGCGTTCGACGGCCGCGACGTGTACGGCTTCGACTCGTTCGAGGGCCTGCCCGAGGACTGGCGCAACGGCTTCCCGGCCGGCCTGTTCGGCATGGACGGCCTGCCCGACGTGGACGGCGCGGAGCTGGTCGTCGGCTGGTTCGACGACACCCTGCCCGGCTTCCTCGAGGAGCACGCCGGCCCGGTGTCGTTCCTGCACGTCGACTGCGACCTGTACTCGTCGACCAGGACCGTGCTGGACCTCGTCGGCCCCCGGCTGGTGCCCGGCAGCGTGATCGTCTTCGACGAGTACTTCAACTACCCGGGCTGGCGGGACCACGAGCACAAGGCGTGGACCGAGTACGTCGCGCGCACCGGGATCGAGTTCGACTACTGCGGGTACACGTACGATCACGAACAGGTGATCATGAAGGTGACCGGGGTGCCGGGGGCTCCGCAGCAGGGGTGACCGCACCGTGACAGCCCGGCGACAGGGTCACCACCCCGTCGCCGGTAGTCTCCTTACTCGTGCAACCCACCAGTACGGTCGAGCGACCCCCCGCTCCCCTGGCACCCAACTCGCGCACCTTCGCGCGCGCGTTCGGCGACGTGCGCGACGCCTGGCGGCAGCGGGAGCTGTGGGGCCACCTGGGGTGGCAGGACATCAAGCAGCGGTACCGCCGGTCGGTCATCGGCCCGCTGTGGATCACGATCTCCATGGGCACGACGGCGCTCGCGCTCGGCCTGCTCTACTCCCAGCTGTTCAACCAGGAGCTGGGCACGTTCCTGCCGTACGTCACGGCGGGGTTCATCATCTGGCACTTCGTCCTCGGCGTGGTCACCGAGGGCACCGAGGTCTTCATCGCCAACGAGGGCCTGATCAAGCACCTGCCCGCGCCCATCACGGTGCACGTGCTGCGCATGGTGTGGCGCCAGACGCTGTTCCTCTTCCACAACCTGGTCGTGTACCTGGTCGTCGTCGCGATCTTCTTCCCGACGCTGACCGAGAGCTACCAGATGGAAGGCGACAAGGTCGTCCAGCCCGGCCTGTCGTGGACGGTGCTGCTGGCCATCCCCGGCCTCGCCCTCGTCGTGGTCAACGCGGTGTGGGTCGCGCTGCTGTTCGGCATCATCAGCACCCGCTTCCGCGACATCCCGCCGGTGATCAGCAGCTTCATCAACCTGATCTTCTTCATGACGCCGATCGTGTGGCACGTCGGCGTGCTCAACAAGGTCACCAACGCCGAAGCGGGCGACGACGGCGGGTGGCGCATGCTGATCGCCGAGCTGAACCCCATCTACCACTACGTGGAGATCGTCCGCGCCCCCATGCTCGGCCACGTGCAGGACTGGCACCACTGGGTGGTCGTCGGCGCGTTCACCGTCGTGGGCTGGGGACTGGCGCTGATCGCGATGCGGAACTACCGTGCCCGCGTCTCCTACTGGGTCTGAGTGAGGCCGCAAACACATCATGGTCAGCATCGACGTCTGGAACGCCTCGGTCGACTTCCCGATCTTCGACGCCAAGTCGAGGTCGCTGAAGAAGCTCGCGCTGGGCAAGGTCGGCGGCAAGATCGGCTCCGAGGGCCGCGTCCCGATCATCGAAGCCCTGCACGACATCAACATCTCGCTGCGCCACGGTGACCGGGTGGGCCTCGTCGGCCACAACGGCGCCGGCAAGTCGACGCTGCTGCGGCTGCTCGCGGGCATCTACGAGCCCACGCGGGGCAGCTCGCGCGTCGTCGGCAAGGTCGCGCCCGTGTTCGACCTCGGCGTCGGCATGGACCCGGAGATCTCCGGGTACGAGAACATCATGATCCGCGGTCTGTTCCTCGGCATGAGCCGCAAGGAGATGGAGAAGCGGGTCGACGACATCACCGAGTTCACCGAGCTCGGCGACTACCTGCAGATGCCGCTGCGCACCTACTCGACGGGCATGCGGGTGCGGCTGGCGCTGGGCATCGTGACGTCGATCGACCCGGAGATCCTGATCCTGGACGAGGGCATCGGCGCCGTCGACGCGGCGTTCATGGCCAAGGCGCGGGACCGGATGAACGACCTGGTGAAGCGGTCGGGCATCCTGGTGTTCGCGAACCACTCCGACGACTTCCTCGCCGAGTTCTGCACCACGGCGATCTGGATGGACGAAGGCAGTGTCAAGATGCAGGGGTCGCTGCGGGACGTGCTCACCTCCTACAAGGGACGTGACCCGTTCGAGAACATGGCCCCGGAGACGCTGGAGCGGATCGGTCAGCCGCGGGTGCTGAGCGGGAACGGTGGCGAGTAGGTGAGCGTCGTGGGCGCACTGCCGGAGGGCTCCGTCGTCGGTGTCGTGGTGACCCGGCACCGGCGCGAGCTGCTGGCCGACTCGTTGAAGGTGCTGGCGTCGCAGACCCGGCCGCTCGACCACCTGGTGGTCGTCGACAACGGGCCCGACCAGCCGGTGGACGACCTGGTCGCGCAGTGCCCGATCCCGACCACCTACCTGGCCTCGCACCGCAACCTGGGCGGCGCGGGCGGGTTCGCGCTGGGGATGCTGCACGCGCTGTCGCTGGGCGCGGACTGGCTGTGGCTCGCCGACGACGACGGGCGGCCCGCCGACGAGACCGTGCTCGCCGTGCTGCTGGAGGAGGCCCGGCGGCGCAAGCTGGCCGCGATCTCCCCGGTGGTGACGAACATCGAGCGGCCGGAGAAGCTCGCGTTCCCGCTGCGGCGCGGGTTGACGTGGAAGCGGCACGCGGCCGAGCTGGGCACCGACTTCCTGCCGGGCATCGCGTCGCTGTTCAACGGGGCGCTGTTCAAGGCGTCCACGGTGGACGTCATCGGCGTGCCGGACTACCGGCTGTTCTTCCGGGGCGACGAGGTGGAGATCCACCGGCGGCTGGTGCGCACCGGCCTGCCGTTCGGCACGTCGCTGAAGGTCGCCTACCTGCACCCCGACGGGTCGGACGAGTTCAAGCCGATGCTCGGCGGCCGGTTCCACGCGCAGGACCCCGAGAACGAGGTCAAGCGCTACTACACCTACCGGAACCGGGGTTACCTGCTGGCGCAGCCCGGTATGCGGAAGCTGGGGCTGCTGGAGGCGTTCCGGTTCGGGCTGTACTTCATCGGCGTGCGCCGCGACCCGAAGGCGTTCCTGGAGTGGTTGAAGCTCGTGCGCCTGGGCCAGCGGGAGCGCTTCTTCCGCAAGTGAGAGCCCGGTTCAGCTCGGCGCGGAATCGCTGACGGCGAACCCGTCTTGCCTGGTCAGGTGGCCGGTGGTGGGGTGGCGCCATGACTTCTGAAGCGCGTAAGACGGCACTGGTCCTGCACTTGGCCGCGAACCCGAACCCGATCTCGATCAAAGTTTCCGCGGAGACCGCCGAGGATCTCGGGTCGAGGTTGATCCAGGTCGTGCGCAACGGCCACACCCAGTCCATCCGGACCGCCGACGACAAGGAGTTCGTGGTCAACTTCAGCCACGTCGTAGCCGCGCACTTCGAGTAGTCGCCGCCAGGCCCCGCCGACGAGGCTCGGGGCATGACGGCGACCTCCGGATCGTCAGGCGGCGGGCGGGACGGCCACGACCTTGCCGCGAACCTCCCCCGCGGCGGCCTGCCGGTGGATCGCGGGCAGCTCGCTCAGCGGCACGCGCCGGGCGATCTCGACGTGGAGCTCACCGCGGTCGACGAGGTCGACGAGGCCCGAGAGCACGTCCGCGTCAGGGTGGACGAAGATCGTGGCCGCGCGCACGTTCCGCTCCTCGTCACCGGGCGTCGGGACGGTCGGTGTCGTGGAGACGACCACTCCGCCGTCGCGGACCAGTACGACCAGGGCCGTGAACCCGTCGGGGGTGATCGGGGCCAGGTTGAGCAGCACGTCGACGGGTTCGGCCACCGCGTCGAGCACCGAGGTGGCCGTGTGGTCGATGATCTCGTCCGCGCCGGCCGCCTTGACGGCCTCGCTGCTGCGCGGGCTCGCGGTGGCGATGACGTAGGCACCCGCGCGCTTGGCCAACTGCACCGCGTACCCGCCCACGGGGCCGCCGGCACCGTTGATCAGCACGCGCTGGCCGGCCGTGAGCCCGCCTGCCTCGAAGAGCGCCTGCGAGGCGGTGAGCCCGACCGACGGCAGCCCCGCGGCGTCCGCCGGCGGGATGGTGGCGGGAGCCTTCACCAGCACCTCTGCGGGGGCGACGACGTACTCCGCGGCCGAGCCGTCGGCGGTCATGGGGATGAGCCCGATGACGTCCTCGCCCACGGCGAAACCTTCCACGCCGTCGCCGAGCGCGTCGATCCTGCCGGAGACGTCGTACCCCGGAACGTGCGGCAGCGTGACCGGGATCGGCAGGAAGCCCTCGCGGATGCCGCCGTCGGCCGGGTTGTAGGCCGACCCCGCGACCCGGATGCGGACCTGGCCCGCGCCGGGGACCGGCTGGTCGACGTCTTCGTAGCGCAGGACTTCCGGGCCGCCCGTTTCGTGGAACCGCACTGCCTTCATGATGTCGACCCTCCGGTGATGTGCTTCGAAGTCGAAGCAACTGGAACGACCGTAACACTGCTTCGATTTCGAAGCAAGTGCTTCGAGTTGGAAGCACTGATAGGCTCGACCCATGACCGCCCCGCCGCCCCGCCTGGACGCCACGCAGCTGGGCGCGTACTTCGCCCTCATCGAGGCGAGCAGCCTGCTGAAGCACGCCGTCGAGCAGCAGTTGCGGGATGCCGGCGATCTCAGCTACGTGCAGTTCCAGCTCCTGGCCACGCTCGGCGACTCACCGACGGGCAGTCGGCGGATGACCGATCTGGCCGACGGTGTCGTCTACAGCCGCAGCGGACTGACCTATCAGGCGCAGACGCTGGAGAAGCGGGGCCTCGTGACCCGGACGCCGTCCGCCGATGACGAGCGCAGCGTCACCGTCACCATCACCGAGGAAGGACGTGCTGTGCTCGCGGGGATCTTCCCCGGTCACGTCGCCGTCCTCGACGACCTGCTGTTCGCCCCGCTGTCCCGCTCCGACGTCGAGGCGCTCGCCGATGTCCTGGCCCGCGCGCGCGACCACATGCGTCGGACGCCGCCGCGGTCGGCGGAACCGCGGCGGCGCAAGAAGACGACTGGAACCGATCAAGCTCCGTAGCGCGCCGCGCTCGCCTCGACCACCCTGATCGACGACAGCGCGCCCGACCCGACCGCGTGCGGGAGTGCGGTCAGCGGTTCTCGAACGCCTTGCGCCACTGCTCGGCCGAGGTCAGCTCCGGCAGGGCGTCGCGATACAGGCGGCGCAGCCGCGGCCACTCCCTGCCCAGACGCCGGTAGTTGCGGGCGGCACGCGCCATCAGGGTGCGGAACTGGTCGGGGTCGCGCTTGTAGAACGCGACGCCGGTGCCGTCCGCGGTGGACACCGTAGCGCTGTCCAGGTTGCCGAGCAGGAACCAGCGGGCGTTCAGCGCGGGCACGTTGAGCTGCGGGCGGTCGCCGGCGGACGCCTGGGGCGGGCGCAGGTTGTGCAGGACGGACTTGGCCGCGCGCACCGCGATGGTCGCCTTGCCCTTGGACGGCCTCAGCAACGCCTCGGCCCGCACCATGTCGAACGTGGGCGGCGGGAACTCGCGGGCCGACTCCAGCCGTCGGGCGTCGCTGTACTCCTCGCGCATCGCGCGCACCATCGGCAGCGCCGTGCGCAGCGAGTCGAACAGGCCGGCCGGACCGTCCAGGAAGTCCTCGATCGCCTTCTGCTGCAACGCCACGGTGGAGTACTCCATGGACAGCAGGTGCCGCAGCGACAGCTTCAACCCGTGCTTCACGATCCCCGACCGCACGTCGTACGGGCTGTGCAAGGCGGCCAGCACCAAGCGGTTGCGGGTGTGGAAGTAGGCCTGCCAGTCGGTCGAGTCGTTCTTGTCCGTCCACGGCATGTGCCACACCGCCGAACCCGGCAGCGACACCGTCGGGTAGCCGTGCTCCAGCGCCCGCAACGAGTACTCGGCGTCGTCCCACTTGATGAACAGCGGCAGCGGGTAGCCGGTCCGCTCCACCACCTCGCGCGGGAACAGGCACATCCACCAGCCGTTGTAGGTGGCGTCGACCCTGGGGTGCAGCTCGGGCGTCTCGCGCAGCGACGAGGTGGCGAAGTCGTGGTCGGTGACCGCGCCCGGCGCGGCCCGCCAGAAGCACGTGCCGAGGTCGACGATCTCCGCCGTGCTGTGGAGCCGGGTCCTGGCCTGCAGGTTCAGCATGTGGCTGCCGACGATGACCGGCGACGCCGCCGCGCGCGCGAACGCGTTGGACCGCAGCACGGCCTCCGGCTCCAGCCGGATGTCGTCGTCCATCAGCATGATCTGGTCGGCGTCGGTGTGCTCGACCGCCTCGAACATGCCCCGGGTGAACCCGCCCGCGCCGCCGAGGTTGTCCTGCTCGATGACCTCCAGCCGGCCGCCGAGCCCGGCCTCCGCCTCCGCGAAGCCCGCCACCGAGCGCACCTTCACCGCGCCCTGGTCGGCCACGAACACGTTGCTCACGACGTCGAGCACGGCCGGGTCGCTGCCCAGCGCCCGCAACGCCTCCACCGCGTCGTGCGGGCGCATGGTGGTGATGCTGACCGCGACCTTCTTCGCCGGCAACGGCGACCGCACGGCCCACTCGGCGTCCTGGATCTCCAGCGACGCCTCGTGCGTGAACGCGTCGAACCAGATCAGCCCGCCGTCCTCGAACGGCCGCAGCGACACCGGGAACTCCAGCGACGTCCAGTCCGCCGCGTCCCGCACGAACGAGCCTTCGAGGTGCACGACGTCGCCGCTGGGCTTGGACCGGTACACGTCGATCCGGCCGGAGCCGCGCACGCGCATCCGCAGCACGACCTCGTCGACGACCGTCCACCGCTTCCAGTAGCTGGCCGGGAACGCGTTGAAGTACGTCGCGAACGACACCTTGGCGTGCTCGGGCACGGTCAGCCCGCGCCGTGAGTCGACCTGGCAGTGCACGTTCTCCGGCTCGTCCAGGTACATCGGCCGGACGTCGAGCGGGTCGTCGTCCCTCGGCAGGATGATCCGGTGCACTGCGTCCACTGAAGGTCCCCCGGTGAGAAGCGCGTGAGAAAGACGTGGGAGAAGCGAAGCGGGGCGACCGCTCAGGGCCGCCCCGCCTCACCGGTCACAGGTCGTACAACCGCCGCCAGTTCTCGCGGCTGGTGAGCTCGCCCATCGCGTCGCGGTAGGCGCGCTGCATCTCGGGAGCACGCTGGTAGAGCTCCTTGAGCAGCTTGGTGCCCTGCTTGCCGAGCCGGATGGCCAGCTCGCGGTCGCGCCGCCGGACCCGCACGCCCTCCTGGGACGCGTCGGTGACCACGGCGGTGTTGAACAGCGACACGTGCCACCACGCCGAGTCGCCCGCGGCGACCGCGCCGACGTCGTGCACGCTGCGGCCGAGCAGCTGGTTGACCACGCGCTTGGCCAGCACCGGCGCGAACAGCCGCGGCGCGGGCGGCGCCGTGATCAGCGGCAGGTCGCCGGAGGAGATGCCGGGCACCTCCGACGCCGGGTGCTTGACCGTCTCGGGGTACTCGGCGCGCAGCTTGCGGATGTCCGCCGCCGCCTGGACGCCGCCGTCGCGCAGCATCTCGGGGCCCTTGAGGAAGTCCTCGATGGCCTTGAGCTGGGTCGCCGCCAGGCCGTACTGCATGCCGACGAGGTAGGTGGCGAGCTGGGCCGCCATCGACCGGCAGATCCGCTTCGGGTCGAACTGGCTGTGCAGCGCCGAGGTGATCAGGGCGTTGCGCAGGTTGAAGTACCGGTGCCAGTCGTCCCAGTCCTTCCAGTGGAAGTCGGCGTGCCACACGCCCGCGCCGGGCAGCGTGACCGTGGCGAACCCGTGGGCCCGCGCGCGGTAGCCGTACTCGATGTCGTCCCACTGGAAGAACAGCGGCAGCGGGTAGCCGACCGCCTTGACGATCTCCGACGGGATCAGGCACGACCACCAGCCGTTGTAGCCCGCGTCGACCCGGCGGTCCTGCACGTTGCGCTTGCCGGTCTCCTCGTCGTACCCGGTGAGGTCGGCGTCGTGCAGGGCGCCGTCCACGACCTGGCCCGGGGCCAGCGTGTCGAGGTTGGCGTACTCCGCGCCCACGTGCAGGTGGTTCGGGTGCAGCAGGTAGAGCATCTGGCCGCCGACGATGACCGGCTGCGCGGTGCGGTTGGCGAACGCGGTCGTGCGGACCACGATCTCCGGCTCGCACAGCACGTCGTCGTCCATGAAGAGCACGTTGGCGTGCTCGGCGTGGTCGACCTCCATGACCTGGTACAGGCCGCGGGTGAAGCCGCCGGCGCCGCCGAGGTTGGGCTGGCGGATGTAGCGCAGCTTGTCGCCGAGCGCGGCGGCGACCTCGGCGAACCGGGGCCGCGACTCGACCGGGTCGCTGCCCTGGTCCACCACGTAGATCGCGTCGACCAGGCTCAGCGGCTCGGAGTCGGACGCGAGGGCCGCCATGGTGTTGAGGCAGTCCTCGACCCGGTTGAACGTGCAGATCACGACCGCGGTCGGCCGGACCCGCTTGGGCGGCGCGACCGTCCACCGGGCGTGCTCGACGACCAGCTCGTGCTCACCGGTGACGACGTCGAACCACAGCGCGCCGCCGTCGGTGAACTTGTCGATCTTGGCCGTCAGCGTCACGACCTGGCCCTGCGCGCCCGAGACCTGCTCGGCGACGATGGTCCGGGACTCGCCCTCCGCGTCGGAGGCCACGACCGAGACCGTGCCGGAACCGGTCAGGGTCAGGCTCAGCTCCACCTCGGCGCTGACGCACCACCGCTGCCAGTAGGTGGCCGGGAACCGGCCGAAGTAGGTGTTCATCGACACGGTGGCGTGCGGGTGCACGACCATGCGGTGCCGCTCGCGGTCGGCGATGCCCTGGGAGATCTCGGCGTAGAGGTCCTCCGAGACGATCTGCGACGGCCCGGCGAAGAGGCCGCGCTGCGCCAGCAGTTTCTCCGGTGCCTCGTGCTCGACGAGGGTGGAGTTGCCCGACATAACCGAATCAGTCCTCCAGCGAACCGTCCAGCGCCCGACCGGAGGCCAGGTGCGGGGCGATCTTGTTGTCGAACACGCTCAGCGCGGAACCGATCGCCATGTGCATGTCCAGGTACTTGTAGGTGCCCAGTCGACCACCGAAGACGACGTTACGCTCGGCGGCCTCGGTGCGCGCGAGCTCGCGGTAGCGCTCCAGCTTGGCGCGGTCCTCGGCGGTGTTGATCGGGTAGTACGGCTCGTCTTCCTTCTCGGCCGCGCGGGAGAACTCGCGCACGATGACCGTCTTGTCCGACGGGTACTCGCGCTCGGGGTGGAAGTGCCGGAACTCGTGGATCCGGGTGTAGGGCACCTCGGCGTCGTTGTAGTTCATCACCGGCGTGCCCTGGAAGTCGCCGACCGGCAGGACTTCCTGCTCGAAGTCCAGCGTGCGCCAGCCGAGCCAGCCCTCGCTGTAGTCGAAGTAGCGGTCGAGCGGGCCGGTGTAGACCACGGGCGTGCCGGCCGGGATCTCGTCCCGGACGTCGAAGAAGTCGGTGTCGAGCCGCACCTCGATGTTCGGGTGGTCGGCCATCCGCTCCAGCCACGCGGTGTACCCGTCGACGGGCAGGCCCTCGTAGGTGTCGTTGAAGTAGCGGTTGTCGAAGGTGTAGCGCACCGGCAGGCGGCTGATGACCGCCGCGGGCAGCTCCTTCGGGTCGGTCTGCCACTGCTTGGCCGTGTAGTCGCGCACGAACGCCTCGTAGAGCGGGCGACCGATGAGCGAGATCGCCTTCTCCTCCAGGTTCTTCGCGTCCTTGGAGTCGATCTCGGCGGCGTGCTCCGCGACCCACGCGCGGGCTTCCTCGGGGCTCAGGTAGCGGCCGACGAACTGTGAGATGAGGCCGAGGCCCATCGGGAACTGGTAGGCCTGGCCGGCGTGCATCGCGAACACCCGGTGCTGGTACCCGGTGAACTCGGTGAACTGGTTGACGTAGTCCCACACGCGCTTGTTGGACGTGTGGAACAGGTGCGCGCCGTACCGGTGCACCTCGATGCCCGTCTCGGGCTCCGGCTCGGAATAGGCGTTGCCACCGATGTGCGCGCGGCGTTCCAACACGAGCACGCGCTTGTCGAGCTGTGATGCGGTGCGTTCGGCGACCGTCAGGCCGAAGAACCCGGAACCGACGACGATCAGGTCAAATCCAGCGAAGCTCACAGCAGTCGAGGGTACGGCAGTGACCGGACGCGACCGTCCACACCCCATGGGGTGAAAGTGGGGCACCGATCGGTCGATACGCTCATCGGCCGGCCGCCGCCGCGGCTCCTTCGAGCACGTCCTCCTGGCCTTCGATTTCGTAAATCACCGAATCGGAGTTGCGGAACACCTCGTTGAAGCCCGCCGTGCGGTCGAGGCCGACGAACCCGGGCGCGATCCGGTTCTCCTTGCGCACGAAACCCCGGCCGACGATCACGTACCGGACCCTCAGCTCGGTCAGGGCCTCGCGCACCTCGGGGTTCTCGTCGAGCTCGTTGAGGTGCTTGGTCAGGAAGTTGCTCGGCGTGCCCGCGGGCGTGCCGTAGAACGTCCACTCGACCGGTTCGACCTTCGCCATCGCGTACAGCCAGCCGCTGCCGTCGAACACGTCGTTCATCACCCGCTCGCCGGGCCGGACGCGCTCGGCCAGCCACCGGTAGGCCTCCAGCTCGCCGTCGCTGACGGTGGGCCCGTTCTGGTAGTTCCCGGCCAGCCGGGCGCTGTTGCGCCCGACGTACGCGCCGCTGACCAGGCCGATGAGCAGGAAGAACACCGCGCTGACGACCACCGGCGCCCACGGCGAGCGGCCGAGCGCGGGCACCCGGTCCCGGTAGCGGGCGACCACCCACGTGCCGAACGCGACCACGGCCACGCCGAACCCGATGGAGCCGGGCAGCGGCAGCATGACCGCGAGCCGCCAGTGGTCGTTGTAGAAGTAGCCGGTCAGCCGCTGGATGACGGCGCCCTCCAGCGAGACGGTGACGGCGTACAGCCCGCCGAACGCCAGCCACACGCCGACCATCCACACCATGAGCCGCCGCTTGGCCATGACCACCATGCCGAACAGCGCGGGCAGGCCGATCCACCACTGCGGGAAGTCGACCACGCCGGAGAACGTGAGCATTTGCCCGAACGCGCCCGCAGGCGTGGCCTCCGACGGCCACACCATCGCGGCCACGCCCTCGGCCGAGCGCATGGACGGCAGGATCAGCGGCACGGCCACCGCCAGGCCCAGCACGCCCAGCGCGACCAGGCCCGGCCACGCGCGCTTCCAGTCGATCGGCACGAGCCGGAACACGCACGCCACGAAGATCACGCCGAGCAGGCCGGCGAGGATGAACGCCAGGCTCGGCTGCAGGCCGACCAGCGCCGCCACCGACACCGCGATGGCGACCGGCCCGGTGATGCCGCGCGGCCGGACCAGGTACGTGACCAGGGCGAGCACGGCGGGCAGCAGGGCGATGCCGGCGACGTAGGGCCACAGCGGACCGCGCCACAGCGAGTCGTACGGGAACGGCGAGAACCAGGTGGACACGGCGGCGGCGGGCGCGACCATCCGGGCGGGCAGCTTCCAGGCCAGGCCCATGGCGGCGATGCCGACCGGCCACACCAGCACGGTGCTCAGCGCGCCGGAGTTGAGCAGCTGCGGCAGCGTGACGCCGAACTGGTCAAGCAGCAGCGCCAGCAGCTGGTGGTAGGTGGCCGGGTAGAAGTAGTCCGCGTTCTCCGGCTGGTTGCCGATCGCGCCCGCCGAGGACACCAGCGACGTCTGGTGCTCGGCGAGCCAGCGCACGAGGTTGCCGTGGTGCGGCGCGTCCCAGTCCTGGGCGAGGCGGTTCAGGCTGCCGATGCCGCGCAGGAACGTGACCGCGCCGACCGCGAGGCCGACGGCCACGCCCGCGCCGACCACCAGGTGGCCCCGGCGCGACACGCGCGGCTCGTCGTCGTCCACCCGGGCGGGCCACCGGCGCTGCACCAGCGTGGTGACGGCGAACAGCACGGCCGACGCGGCGAGCGTCCACGCGCCGAACGTGAGCAGCGTCCAGGAGAACCCGAGCTCGCCCAGCAGCAGGCCGCCGACCGCGACCAGGCCGTAGGTCAGCGCCGGCGCCGCCGCGGCGAGCGTCCACCCCCGCAACCGGACGGCCGCGCCGAACAACAGGCCAGGCACCCACAGCAGCAACAGCACCAGCAGTGCAGCACTCATCGCGTCAGCAACCCGATCACTTGGTGTAGGAGCGGGGCCCCCGTCCCGCCGCGACCGCAGACTACCCGCGCGGGCCTCACCAGCGGCGGTGGGCCACTTGCACGCCGAGCCACGCGGCGTGCCGGGCGGCGACGCCGAGCCCGCTGACCCCGATCCGCTTCGCCAGCGCCTGCTTGGACCGCCGCAGCAGCTTCGTGTGGGAGCCCATGAGCGCGCCGCGGCTGTACTGGCCGGGGTGCACGCGGTAGCCGACCAGCTCCTCGGGCAGCACGTCGCCGTCCGCCAGCGCCATGACGCGCAGCCACAGGTCGTAGTCCTCCAGCCGCACCAGGCGCGGGTCGAAGCCGCCGACGCGCGCCGCGAGCTCCTTGCGGACCACGATCGTGGAGGTGATGAGGCAGTTGTAGAGCAGCATGGTGCGCGCGACCTCGGGCCCGATGGCCGAGTGCATCTCGCCCACGACCTGCCCGGACGGGTCGATCTGCCGGGCCCACGCGCCGACCAGCCCCAGGCCTGGCCGCTGTTCGAGCACGGCGACCTGGTGCGCGAGGCGTTGCGGCAGGCACAGGTCGTCGGCGTCGAGGAAGGCCACGAGGTCGTGCTTGGCCGCGTCGAGCCCGATGTTGCGGCCGACGGCGGGCCCGCTGCGCGGCGCGGGCGTCAGGTGCACCTGCACCCGGTCGTCGGGCAGCGTGCGCGCGGCGGCCCGGTTCTGCTCGCACTCGCCGTCGAGGACCAGCACCACTTCCCAGTCCTGGTGGGTCTGCTCGGCGACCGAGCGCAACGTCTCGGCGAGGAAGTCCGCCCGGGGCGCGCACGGGATCACCACGGACACCGGCGATGGCATGGGGTTCTCCTGCTGCGGGGATGGATCGGACAACGCCGTACAGTAAGGCCCGCTCTGGCACCCCCAAGAAGAGGACACCCGTGACGGCGGCGAACAGATCACGGCTCGACGGTCTGCGCGCAGTGGCCGGCACGGCGGTGCGCCAGTCGGCCGTCACCCTCGACCAGCTGGTCTTCAGCGCCATCACGTTCGCCGTGCAGCTGATCGCCGCGCCGTTGTCGACCGACGCCGAGTACGGCGTGTTCTCGCTGGTCGCGATCGTGCAGATCGGCCAGTGGTACCTGGGTCGCGCGGTCGCCGCGGAGCCGTTGCTGGTGTCGAAGGTCGTCGCGTCCGGCGACGCGCGGGGTGTGCGCGGCGCGGCGGCGACGTCGTTGCTGCTCGGCCTCGCGATCGGACTCGGGTGCCTGGTCGTCGGGCTGCTGTCCGACGGGCCCGCCCGGACGTTGCTGCTGGTCCAGGCGCTGGCCTCGCCGTTCACCGCGGTGCTCGACCACGGCCGGTACGTCTCCTACGCCCGGCAGCGGCCGTTGCGGGCGCTGGCGCTGGACGCCTCCTGGCTCGTGCTGTTCCTGGGCGCGATCGGCGTGGCCCTGCTCGTGGGCGAACTGGACACCTCGTCCACGTACTTGCTGTGGGCGCTGAGCGCGGTGCCCGTGGCGGCGGTGTGCGCGTGGCTGACCGGCGGCCCGTTCGCGGTCGGCGCGGTGCGCGGCTGGCTGCGCGACCGGCGGTCGTTGCTACCGGGGTTCCTCATCGACGCCGTGTACCTGACCGCGGGCACCTGGGCCACGTTCGGCGTGACCGCGTGGGTGGTCGGCCTCGACGGGCTCGGCCTGCTGCGCAAGGCGCTGGTGCCGGTGACCGCGCTCACCGTGCTGTTCATCGGGATCAGCAACGCCCTGCTGGCGCACCTGGCGGGCCGGTCGGCGCGCGAGGTCGTGCGCGCGCCGATGCTGGTCTCCGGGCTGGCGGCGGTCGTCAGCCTCGTCTTCGCGGGCCTGGCCCTGGTCGCGCCCGCCGACCTGCTCACCGCCGCGCTCGGCACGCCGTGGGAAGGCCTGCGGCCGATCGTGCTGGTGCTCCTGGCGTACGCGTTCCTGCTGGCCACGGCGCAGACGGCGCTGGTCGCGGGCAAGGCGAGCGGCCGGGCCTGGCTCGGACCGCGGGTGCGCACCGTCCAGTTCGTCACCGAGATCGCCCTCGTGGCGGGCCTCGGCCTCCTGCTCGGCGTGATGGGCGTCGCGTTCGGCATGGCGCTGGCGTGGCTGACCGCCGCCGCACTGGCCTGGGCCGGCCTGCTCGGGCATCGGGAAAGGGCCTAGATTCGTGGCCGTGCACTTGGTCGACATGCCCGTCTACTACCCGCCTCACAAGGGCGGGGTGGAGGCGTACGCGCACGAGCTCCACCGGCGCATGCTCGAAGCCGATCCGGACCTGCGGATCACCGTGTTCACCTCGGCGGTCGGCGCCCCGGCGGGAGTGGAACGGCTGGGCGACCGGTGGACGGTCGTGCGCTGGCCGGGCCGCGAGGTCATCTCCCACTACCCGGTGCCCTACCCCGGTTTCACCCGGAAGCTGCGCGAGCTGTGCGGGCCGGACGCCGTGCTGATGACCCACACCCGGTTCTACTGGCCGCACCTGTGGGCGTCGCTGTTCGCCAAGCGGGCGGGGCTGCGCCGGCTGCACGTCGAGCACGGGTCGAGCCCGGTGCAGAGCGGCGGCTGGTTCGTCCGGTTCGTCGCGGCCACCGTCGACACGCTCACCAGCCAGCCCGTGCTGCGCTGGGCGGACGCCGTGGTGGCCGTGTCGCAGTCGGCCGCGCGGTTCGTCCGCGACCTGGCCAAGCGCGAGGCGAAGGTGCTCTACCGGGGCATCGAGCTGCCCGACGGCGTGGTGGCCCGCCGTCCGGACGAGGCCGACGGCCCGGTGGCCTGCTACGTGGGCAGGCTCATCAACGGCAAGGGCGTGGCCGACCTGCTCACCGCCACCGCCACCCTGCACCGCCGGGGCGTGCCGCTGAAGCTGCGCCTGTGCGGGGACGGCCCGGCCGCGGCCGACCTGCGGGCCCAGGTGGCGCGGCTCGGCCTGGAGGAGCACGTGCGGTTCCTCGGCGAGGTCGACCACGACACGGCGCTGCGCGAGATGTCCGCCGCCTCGCTGTTCGTCAACCCGAGCTGGACCGAGGGCCTGCCGACCACCGTGCTGGAGGCGGCGGCCATGGGCTGCACGGTCGTGGCCACCGACGTGGGCGGCACGGCCGAGATCGTGGACAACGGCGTGACCGGCTGGCTCGTGCCCGCGCGCGACCCCGCCGCGCTCGCCGTCGCCCTGGAGACGGCCGTCACCGACCCGGAGCGCGAGGCGCGCGCGGCCAAGCTCGGCGAGATCACCCGCGAGCGCTTCTCGTGGGACCGGACCATCGCCGAGTTCGCCGCAATGCTGGTCGGCGGCGGCGGGGACCGGTCCGCGCGCTAGCCTGTCTGCGAAACCCATCCGACTCACTCGCCAGGGAGGCCGCCGTGGCGGACCAGTCTGACGTATGGCTGGTCGTGCCCGTCTACAACGAAGCACAGGTGATCGCGGACGTGGTGCGCAACGCGCTCCAGACGTTCCCGAACATCGTGTGCGTCGACGACGGTAGCCGGGACGGCTCAGCGGACGCGATCCGCGGCACGGGCGCCCACCTGGTGCAGCACCCGGTCAACCTCGGCCAGGGCGCGGCGATCCAGACGGGCGTCGAGTACGCCCGCGAACAACCGGGCGCGGAGTACTTCGTGACGTTCGACGCCGACGGCCAGCACCAGGTCGCGGACGTGGTGCGGATGCTGGACCGGCTCCGCGCCGAGCCGGTCGACATCATCGTCGGCACCCGGTTCAAGGGCGACGACTCGCACATCCCGCTGATCAAGCGCGTGGTGCTCAAGACCGTGGTGGCGGTCAGCCCCAAGCTGCGCAAGCTGAAGCTGTCGGACGCGCACAACGGGCTGCGGGTGTTCAACAAGAAGGTGGCGGACGAGCTCCGCATCACGCTGAACGGCATGGGCCACGCGTCGCAGATCGTCGACATGATCTCGCAGCGCGGGTGGCGGGTCACCGAGGAACAGGTCGAGATCCTCTACACCGAGTACTCGATGTCCAAGGGCCAGTCGCTCATCAACGGTGTGAACATCCTGTTCGACTCGGCTCTCAAGACGGGGTCCAGGCGCTGACATGCTGATCCAGTTCCTGCTCATCGCCGCGGTCATCGTGCTGCTGGTGTTCTTCCTCAAGAACCACGGCACGACCAAGACCGCGGCCGGCGTCAAGATCGGCTTCCTGCTGTTCCTGGTGCTGGCGGTCGTCGCCGTCATCAGGCCGGTCGAGGTGTCGAAGGTCGCCGAGCTCGTCGGCGTCGGCCGCGGCACCGACCTGCTGCTCTACGCCCTGGTCGTGGCCTTCGGCTTCCAGACCATCAACACCTACCTGCGGTTCAAGGAGCTGGAGCTGCGCTACGCGCGGCTGGCCCGCGCCATCGCGCTGCGCAACGCGGAGGCCCCCGAGCCGCCCCAGGACGCGCCGGTCGTCGAGGCCGTCGAGCGCGTCGAGGACCCGGCCCACACCTCCTGACCCGGACGAACCCCGGACGAACGCGGACGGGCCGGTCGCTCCCCTCCCGGGAGGACCGGCCCGTCCGCCTGTTCCGCTCGGTTCAGCTCTCCAGCGCGCGGAAGTAGTCCACGGTCAGCCGCACGCCGGTGGCGATGTCCACCTCGGGCTTCCAGCCCAGCTCGGCCCGCGCGAGCGACGGGTCGATGGCCGACGCGCGCAGGTCGCCGAGCCGGGCCGGCGCGAACTCCGGGTCGTCGGCCACGCCCGCCGCCTGCGCGACGAGGGTGTGCAGCTCGCGGTCGGACACCTGGTGCGCGGTGCCGATGTTGTAGCGCCGGCCGCCGCCCGCCTCGCCGGAGGCCGCGACGAACGCCGACACGACGTCCTCCACGAACACGTAGTCCCGGGTGTTGCCGCCGTCGCCGAACACCTTCGTGGGACGGCCCGCGAGCAGCGCGGACGCGAAGATGGCCACCACGCCCGCCTCGCCGTGCGGGTCCTGCCGCGGCCCGTAGACGTTGGCCAGCGCCAGGTGCGTGCACTCCAGGCCGTACAGCTGCCGGTAGGTGTTCAGGTACACCTCGCCGGACACCTTGGACGCCGCGTAGGGCGACTTGGGGTTGATCGGGGTCGACTCGGCGACCGGCAGCACCTCGGGCGTGCCGTAGATCGAGCCGCCGGACGAGGCGAACAGCACCTTGCGCACGCCCGCGCGACGGGCGGCCTCGGCCAGGTTCACCGTGCCGAGCACGTTCTTGTTGGCGTCGAGCAGCGGGTCGGCCACGGACACGCGCACGTCGATCTGCGCGGCCAGGTGGAACACCACCTCGGGGCCGAACGAGGACACCACGTCGGTCAGCTCCGGCGAGGTGATGTCGACCCGCGAGAACGAGTAGCGGTCAGCGTGGGCGGGGTCGGCCGGGGCCGTCCGCTTGCCCCGGCTGAGGTCGTCGACGACGTGCACCTCGTGCCCGTCCCTCAGGAGCCTGTCGACCAGGGTTGAACCGATGAAGCCGGCTCCGCCGGTCACGAGTGCGCGCACGGGTGTCTCTCCAGTGTGGGCCGATCCGGGTGGGGCGGATCGGGGTGGGTGTGGGGGTCGAGTCGTCACGGGCAGCCTAGAACCACCGCTCGAGCACCAGCGCGACCCCGTCCTCGGAGTTGGCCGCGGTGACCTCGTCGGCGGCCCCCCGGGCGTCCTGGTGGGCGTTGGCCATGGCCACGCCGTGACCCGCCCACGTGAGCATCGGCACGTCGTTGGGCATGTCGCCGAACGCCAGCACGCCGCTCGCGGGCACGCCGAGGCGTTCCGCGACGGCGGCCAGGCCGGACGCCTTCGTCACGCCGGGCGCCGCGAACTCCAGCAGGCCCTCGTTGGTCGACCAGGTCATCGCCACGGAGTCGCCGACCAGCGGGCCGACGGCCCGCGCCATCTCGTCCGAGCTCATGTTCGGGTGCCTGACCAGCAGTTTCACCGCCGGCTTGCCGACCAGCTGGGCCCGCTGGTGCCCCGGCAGCGGCTGGGCGCCGTCGCCCCACGGGTGCAGGTAGTGCTCGTCGGCGATGAACTCCGGCTCGGTGGAGCCGCGGGCGGACTCGCCGACCCGCTCCGAGGCCAGGGCGCAGCCGGGCAGCGCCTCGTCCAGCACGGCGGCCAGCTCGGTCAGCTGCTCGGGGGTGAGCAGCTCGGCCGTGACGACGCGGTCGGCGCCGATGTCGTAGAGCACCGCGCCGTTGGAGCACACGGCGTAGCCGGACAGGCCCGCGGCCTCGGCCACGTCCGGCACCCAGCGGGGCGGGCGGCCGGTGGCCAGCACGAACGGGACGTCGGCCGCCAGCACCCTGGCGATCAGGCCCGCCGTGCGCGGGCTGACCCGGCCGAGGGGCGTGAGCAGGGTGCCGTCGACGTCGGATGCCACAAGGGAAGGTCTCTGCACCTGCCCATCGTGCCTCTCGGCTACCGTCGCCGGGTGCGCACAGGGATTGTGATCCTGCCCGAACACCGCTGGTGGATGGCCGAACACAAGTGGAAGGCCGCCGAGGAGTACGGCTTCCACCACGCCTGGACCTACGACCACATGGGCTGGCGCTCGCTGGTCGACGGACCGTGGTTCGGCGCGGTCCCGACGCTGGCAGCGGCCGCCGCGGCCACCGGGACGATCCGGCTCGGCACGCTGGTCGCGTCACCCAACTTCCGCCACCCGGTGCCGTTCTCCCGGGAGCTGCTCGCCCTCGACGACCTCTCCGACGGCCGCTTCACGCTCGGCGTCGGCGCGGGCGGTGTGGGGTACGACACGGAGGTGATGGGCGCCACGTCACCGCGCAGCAGGCAGGGCCGGTTCGAGGAGTTCGTGGCCGCGCTGGACATGCTGCTGGCGCAGGACCGGACCACGTTCAGCGGCGACTACTACGAGATCCGCGACGCCCGCAGCGCGCCGGGCTGCGTGCAGCGGCCGAGGCTGCCGTTCGTGGTCGCGGCCAACGGGCCGCGGGCGATGGCCGTCGCGGCGAAGTACGGCACGGGCTGGGTCACCACCGGGCCGGAGACCGAGGACGAGGACGAGTGGTGGGACGGCGTCGCCGCGATGACGGCCCGGTTCCGCGAGGTGCTGGCCGGGATCGGGCGGGCCAAGGAGTCGATCGACTTCCACCTCAACGCCGATTCCTGCCCGGTGTACTCGCTGACCAGCGTGGAGCGCTTCCGCGAGGTGGCGGGCCGGGCGCGCGGGCTGGGGTTCACCGACCTGGTCGTGCACTGGCCCCGGGCCGACGGCGTGTACGCGGGCAGCGAGGCCGTGCTGGAACGGGTCGCGGCCGACGTGCTGCCCGAACTCGTCGGCGGCTAGCGTTCCCGGCTGTGCGACGAGTCGTGGTGATCGGTGGCGGGATCGTGGGGCTGGCGACCGCTCGGGAGTTGGCCCGGCGCGGTCACGACGTGGTGGTGCTGGAGAAGGAGCCGCAGTGGGCGGCGCACCAGACCGGGCACAACAGCAACGTGGTGCACGCGGGCCTGTACTACAAGCCGGGGTCGTTGAAGGCGCGCATGTCGGTCGCGGGCAACGCCTCGATCGTCGCCTACGCCCGGGAGCACGGCGTGCCGGTGGACGTGTGCGGCAAGCTCGTCGTCGCCACCTCGCCGGACGAGGTGCCGCGGCTGGAGGCGCTGGCGGAGCGGGCCGAGGCGAACGGGGTGCCCGCCCGGCGGATCGGCGTGGACGAGGCCCGGGAGTACGAGCCCGAGGTGGCGGCCGTGGCCGCGTTGCGGGTCGAGAGCACGGGGATCATCGACTTCCCCGCCGTGTGCGCGGCTCTCGTGCGCGAGCTGAACGGGCACGACCTGCGGCTGCACACGCCCGCGTTGGCGATCCGGCGGGCGTTGAGCGGCGGTGGCGTCGAGGTGGCCACGACGCGCGGGGTGGTGCGGGCGGACGCCCTGGTGAACTGCGCGGGCCTGCACAGCGACCGCGTGGCGCGGCTGGCGGGCGTGACGCCGTCGGCGGCGATCGTGCCGTTCCGGGGCGAGTACTACGAACTGCGGCCGGACCGCCGACGGCTGGTGCGCGGCCTGATCTACCCGGTGCCGGACCCGGCGCTGCCGTTCCTGGGCGTGCACCTGACCCGGATGCTGGACGGCAGCGTGCACGCGGGCCCGAACGCGGTGCTCGCGCTGCGCCGCGAGGGCTACCGCTGGCGTGACGTGTCCGGGGCCGACCTCGCCGACGTGGCCCGCTTCCCCGGCACGTGGCGGCTGGCCCGCAGGTTCGGCCGGACCGGTGTCGAGGAGGTGCTGCGGTCCTTGTCGCGCAAGCGGTTCGCGCGCAGCCTGGCCCGCCTGGTGCCCGCGATCCGCGAGGACGACCTGGTGCGCGCGTCGGCCGGGGTGCGGGCTCAGGCGATGCGCGCGGACGGGTCGTTGGTGGACGACTTCCTGATCGACACCGCGCCGCGGCAGGTGCACGTGCTGAACGCGCCCTCACCCGCCGCGACGTCGGCCCTGGAGATCGGCCGGCACGTGGCCGGCCAGGTCGAGCTCAGCTGGACTTGAGCGAGCCCAGGAAGGACGCGAACGCGCCCCGGCTGAACTCCAGCACGTCCCCGCCGGGGTTCTTCGTGTCCAGGACCCCGGCGCGAGCCACCTCCACCGACACCCCGACACAGGCACTCGCGGTGTTGCTGGCACTGGAAGTGAGGTACACCCTTCCATCCCGAACGAGTCGCTTTCTCATGTTTCCCTCACCGCTCGAATGAAGTCGACAGTCTCCTCGACCGACAGCGCGTGGGCAGCCGCGTCATCCCACACCGCCCGCAGCCGCGCGACCCCTTCCGCATCCTCCACCGGGCTCAGCCCGGCGAGACTGTCCACATAGGCCGAGCCCAGGTCATCAGCGGGGAAGTCGTAGATGATCAGTGTCCCAGAGAGGGCGCCGTAGGCACCAGCACCATTCGGGATGACCTGGATGTTCACATTGGGCAGTCGCGCCGCTTCCAGCAGGTAGTCCCACTGATCAGCCATGGTGGCGGGTCCGCCGATCTCCCGGCGCAATGCCGCTTCGTCGATGAGCGCGTGCAGGATGAGCGGGTTCGGTTCTCGGCGCAGCAGGCCCTGCCGGTCCAGGCGTTCCGGCGCGGCCCGCTCTTCCCAGTTCTCCCCTGGCAGCAGGAACCTGTTCCCCACCGCCACCGCTGAGGCGTAGTCGCTGGTCTGAAGCAGACCGGGGACCAGCACCACGTCTATGGCCCGCTCCACCACCGCTTCCGTCTCGTCGCGACGGAAGCGCAGGTAGCTCTTGGGCAGCGAAGCTGCGTGTTCGATGGGGACCGCCTCGTCGTCGGCGATCTCCCACAGCGCCATTGCACGCTCGCGCTCTTCGTCGCTGACCTTCATCACGGAGAGGATGGCGAAGAACAGGGCCCACCTCGGCCTGGCCTCGCCCGCGATCATCCGGCTCCACGTCGAGCGGGACGTCCGGACCTCCTTGATGATCACGTCGGCCTTGAGGCCGGACTTCTCGCGGTACTCCTCCATGAGCGCGCCGAGCTTGCGCTTGCCGCGCGTGGTCCCTACTGCCATTGGCCCACCTTAGCGACACTGCGTAGCCGAACGTTCACCACAACATCACCCTTTTGGGAAGAGGAGTTTTGGGCATTGCGAAGACTACTGTGTCGCCATGGATAAGGTGATGAAGGGCATCCGGGCGTGCATGACGAAGGGCGCGGTGGAGGACGCGGCGACCTTGCTCCTGCACCTGTGGGCGGAGGCGCCGGACGTGGCCGGGCTGCGGGAGACGAGCGTGGAGTTGGCGGACCGGTTCCCGCTGTCCGACTCGGCGGCCGAGGTGCTGCGGGCGGCGGCGTTGAGCAGCGCGGAGCGGGGTCTGCTGCCGGCGGCCGAGGAGTTGGCCAAGCGGGAGGTGGGTGTCCGGCGGGCGCGGTGCCAGGCGGAGCCGACGCCCGAATCGCTCACGGCGCACGTGGGCGCGCTGGACGTGTTGGCGAGCGTCCGGCGGGCGCTCGGCGAGGAGGGCGGCGTCGCCGCGTGCCTGGCCGAGGTGGTGGAGTGGCAGTACGACCACGGCGACCGGGCGGGCGTGGCGTGGGCGTTGCGTGAGCTGGGCGTGCTGGCGATCGAGGAGGGCGACCTCGCGCTCGCGGGCCGGCGGCTGACCCGTGCCGTGTCGCTGTACCGCGAGCAGGCCGACGACGCGGCCGTGCGGTTGGCGCGGGCCGGGTGCTGGGTGCTGCTGGCGTGCGTCCGCTGGGCCGAGGAGCGCCCGACGGAGGCCCGGGTGCTGCTGGAAGCCGCGTTGGGCGACCTCGGGGACGACGACGCGGCCGTGGACGTGCTGCGCCTGCTGGAGGCACTCGACTCCGGCGACGACCTGCCGGAGTCGGTGCCCCTCGGTGCGGAGTTCGGGCAGCTCAGCTGGGTCTGATCAGCGGGGTCTGATCAGCGGGGTCTGATCAGCTTGGTCTGATCGCGATGCCCACCGGATCGTGGTCGACCACGAGACGTCGGTCAGGAGGGCTTGAGCACGTCCAGGCCGACGAACGGGCGCAGCGCCTGCGGGACGACGACCGAGCCGTCGGCCTGCTGGTGGTTCTCCAGGATCGCGACGATCCACCGCGTGGTGGCCAGCGTGCCGTTGAGCGTGGCGGCGATCTGCGGCTTGCCGTTCTCGTCGCGGTAGCGCACGTTGAGCCGACGGGCCTGGAACGTGGTGCAGTTCGAGGTCGACGTCAGTTCCCGGTACGCCTGCTGGGTCGGGATCCACGCCTCGCAGTCGAACTTGCGCGCGGCCGACGTGCCCAGATCACCCGCGGCCGTGTCGATGACCCGGTAGGGGACCTCGATCTTGGCCAGCATCTCCTCTTCCCACGCCAGCAGCCTGGCGTGCTCGGCCTCGGCGTCCTCCGGCTTGACGTAGGAGAACATCTCGACCTTGTTGAACTGGTGCACGCGGATGATCCCGCGGGTGTCCTTGCCGTACGAGCCGGCTTCGCGCCGGTAGCACGACGACCAGCCCGCGTACCGCTTCGGGCCGTCCAGGATCTCGTCCGCGTGGTACCCCGCGAGCGGCACCTCCGACGTGCCGACGAGGTACAGGTCGTCGGCTTCGAGGCGGTAGATCTCGCTCGCGTGCGCACCGAGGAACCCGGTGCCGGCCATGATCTCCGGGCGCACCAGCGTCGGCGTGATCATCAGCTTGAACCCGGCCGCGGTGGCCTGGGCGACGGCCATGTTCAGCAGCGCCAGCTCCAGCTGCGCGCCCACGCCGGTCAGGAAGTAGAAGCGCGAGCCGGACACCTTCGCGCCGCGTTCCATGTCGATCGCGCCGAGCCGGACGCCCAGGTCCAGGTGGTCGAGCGGCTGGAAGTCGAACTCGCGCGGCTCGCCGACGTGCTTGAGCACGACGTAGTCGTCCTCGCCGCCCTCGGGCGCGTCGGGGTGGACCACGTTCGGCACGGCGCGGTGCAGTTCGTTCAGCTCCGCCTCGGCGGCGGACTGCTCCGCCTCGGCGGCCTTGACCTCGGCGGCCAGCTCCTTGCCCTTGGCCAGCAGCGCGTCGCGCTCCTCGCCCTTGGCCCGGCCGACCTGCTTGCCGAACGTCTTCTGCTCGCCGCGCAGCGCGTCGGCGCGGGCGATGGCGGCCCGGCGGCGCTCGTCGGCGGACAGCAGCGCGTCGACCACGGTCTCGTCCTCGCCACGCGCGCGTTGCGACGCGCGGACGGCTTCCGGGTTCTCGCGCAGTGCCTTGAGGTCAATCACACCAGGAAGGGTAGTACCCGGCCGGAAACGGTTTGCACGACGTCGCGCCCCGCTGCCGGACGCCGCTGTCGGACCCCTCGGGCAGGATGCGCGCGTGGTTGAACGAACGGACGACGACGCCGGCCTGCCCACCGAGGCGCCGGAACTGGCCGAGAACTACGCGCGCACCCTGGTGCACGCGGGCATGACCTCGTTGGACGACACGGTGGAGCAGGTGCTCGACTACGTGGCCGACGAGCACCCGATCACACCGGCGGTCGCGCGGGCGGTGGTGGAGCGGGTGTGGCGGGAGCGGTCCGCGGAGCAGGAGGCGTGGCCGGAGAGCACGGACGTGGACCGGTTGTTCGCCGTGTTCGACGCGCTCGACCGCGACGGGATCGTGGCGCGCGCCGACTTCACGTGCTGCCAGACGTGCGGGCACGCCGAGATCGGCGACGAGGCGGGCGACGACGCGCGCGGGTACGTGTTCTTCCACCGGCAGGACACCGAGAGCGCGGTGGCGGGCGACGGGGTGTGGCTCGCCTACGGCTCGTTCGGCGAGCCCGCGGGCCACGGGTCCACCGACCACGCGGCGGCCGACGAGGCCGTGGCGCGCGAGGTGGTCGCGGCGCTGGCGGCGAGCGGCCTGCCCGTCGAGTGGAACGGGTCGGCGCGCACCCGGATCAAGGTGGGGCCGATGGACTGGCGGAAGCGGCTGCCAGTGGCTTGACCAGCACATCCCGGGCGGTACGGGCTCGGCGGCCCGACCCGGCAGTGCGACCCGGCAGCACGGCCCAGGCAGCGCGAAGGGGGCGTGCCCGACCAGCGGGCACGCCCCCTTCGCCGTGCGAGCTACGAGATCGCGACGGCGACCACGAGACCGAGGGCGACGTGCGCCGAAGCCACGACGACGCTGGCCGGCGCGAAGCGGTCCGACTCGATCAGCGAGCCGATGTCCAACCTGGTCACCCATTCCAGCAGCCGCACCGCCAGGACCTGCACGATGATGCCGACGAAGCCGAAGATCAGGGCCGAGAGCAGCCCCTCGTCCAGCTTGCCCGCCGCGCTGTAGATCGCCACGACGACGATCAGCGCCATGCTCACCAGACCGGCGGAGGTGACGATGACCGCGTTCGGGGCGCCACCGCGGACCAGGGCGCTCAGCTTGCCCGGGGTGGTCCAGTCGATGGCGTAGAAGCCGACGACCATCAGGATGAGGCCGACGATCGCGTACAGCGCGATCGCACCGACGCCGGTGCCGATGGCGGACCCGAAGCCGGGGTCCAACGCGAGTGGGGGAATCACAGACCCTCCATGTGCAGGTTGATCGGTTGTGCCGCCGGTGAAGGAGCCGGTGACGACGGGTGTGGTGAGGACGGGTGTGGTGAGGACGGGCGTGGTGCGGTCACGCGTTACGGGGAGGGTCTCATTCGACGATCCTGTGCGGCACGAACGCCGCGCCGTCGTCGGTGACCAGGCCGACGGTCTCCCGGATGCCGAGGCCCGCCGAGGCGTCGCCGACGACCCACGCGCCGAGCGCCGGCCGGTAGCCGTCGAACTCGGGCAGCGGGTCGAAGAGCTGGTAGACGAAGCCCTCCTTGCCGTAGACCCCGCCGGTCTGGGTCTCGTAGCCGGGGGCGACGATCTGGATGTTCTGCCCCTCCCGGCCCAGCCTCGGCTTGCGCACGTACTCGGTGAGCAGGCCGGGGTCGTCCAGGAACGCGGGCAGCAGGTTCGGGTGGCCCGGGTACATCTCCCACAGCACGGCCAGCAGCGCCTTGTTGGACAGCAGCATCTTCCACAGCGGCTCGACCCACAGGGTGCCGGGCAGGCTCTCCACGGCGTAGCGGCCGAACTGCTCGTCGACCACCCACTCCCACGGGTAGAGCTTCACGACCGTGCCCATCGGCGCGTCTTCGAGGTCGACGAACCGCTTCAGCAGCGAGTCCCAGCCGATCTCCTCGATCGCCAGGCCGACGGTGTCCATGCCCGCCTCGGCCGCGGTCTCCTGCAGGTAGGCCACGGTGACGTGGTCCTCACCCGAGGGATCGGCACCCGACCAGGTGAAGTGCAGCTCGTTGGACGGCAGCCGACCGCCGATCTCGGCCCAGCGCTCGACCAGCTTCTCGTGGATCGAGTTCCACTGGTCGTCCTCGGGGTGGACGTCGGTCTTCCAGTTCCACTGGACGACCGACGCCTCCAGCAGCGACGTGGGCGTGTCGGCGTTGTACTCCAGCAGCTTGGCCGGCCCGCTGCCGTCGTAGCGCAGGTCGAACCGCCCGTAGACGTGCGGGTCGCGGCGCTTCCACGACTCGGCGATCGCGGGCCACAGCCACTCGTTGATGCCGAAGTCGCGGTAGCGCTCGGTGACCACCACGTTGTCGACGGCTTCGAGGCACATGTTGTGCAGCAGCTCGACGTCGGCTTCCAGCGACAGCACGTCGCTCATGTCGAAGACGTAGTGCGCCGACTCGTCCCAGTACGGGCGCGGGCTGCCGTCCGCGGCCCGCGCCGGCGCCCCGAACACCAGCCCCTGCTCGGAGACGGTGCGCTGCCAGTTCGGCCGGGGCGCGGAGGTCTCCCGACGCACTCAGCTGCCCCCGCTCTTGCTGCCGCCGGACACGCCGAACCCACCGCGCTGCACGACCGTGCCCGACTTGGTGCTGATGTTCGCGCCCTTGGGCATGGTGTAGGTGCCGCCGCTGATCTTCTGGCCGACGGGGGTGCTCGGCGCGCCGTAGTTGTACCGGTACGAGCTGCCGCCGATGTAGATGAACCCACCGCTGACGTAGCCGCCGTGCGACCGGGCGTAGCTCTCGTCGCAGTACTGGTCCTCGACCACCACGTCGTCCTTGACGCACTGCGCGACCACGTCGTCGGGGCTGGACGCGGCGTACCAGATGGCCACCACGCCGGCCACGCCGACGGCCACGCCACCGCCGATGAGCAGCCGCTTGCGCAGCTTCTTGCGCCGCGCCTCCTCGGCCTCGACGGCGAGCTGCTGCTCGCGCTGCTGCTCGATCGCCGCAGCGCGGGCGCGCTGCTCGGCCAGTGTCGGCGGCCGGGGCTTGGTCTGGCCCGCCTCCTGGTTGCGGATCTGGCCACGACCACCCGACGGCGGTCCTTGCGGCGCGCCCTGCGGCGTCGGGGGCACGTACGGCGGCGGCGACGCGCCACCGCTCCCCGGCCCCGGCGTCGCCGGTCCGCTCGATCGGTCCGGTCCGCTCGGCCCACCCTGGCCGGGCGTCGCGGCGCTACCGGTGTTGTCGTTCTCAGTCATCAGCCACTCCCGGCGGGGACGGTACAGAGATCGGCCGCCGAATGGGTGACGAGTGTCCCAAAAGCAACACTCTCCACCCGCCCGAACGGTTGCACGGCCTACACAGGCATCATGGAGTAGATGTCCGCCACCACGCGCTGGTTTCGTCGAGGTGACCACTTGGTCATGCTCGGCGCGTCGGCTGGCGCGTTCGTGCTGCTCGCCCTGAGCACGCTCACGGGCTGGCCGGTGGGCGCGGGCGGCCTCGGCAGCCCGGCCACGACCAAGGTCAACCCCGTCATGGCTGCTCAGGCGGGTGATTGCCTGAACTGGACCAAGCCGGACCTCTCGGACGTCGAGAAGGTCGACTGCGCGGCCCAGCACCTGTTCGAGGTTACCGGTGTGGCGGACATCTCCGCCGCTCACGGGCCTCAGGCGCCGTTCCCGGACGACGAGCAGTGGCAGTTGATCAGCCAGGAGCAGTGCGCGAAGACGTCGCTGGACTACCTCGGCGGCAAGTTGGACCCGTTCGGCAAGTACACGGTCGGTCCGCTGAACCCGGGCGAGCGGCTGTGGGGCGAGGGGCAGCGGACGCTGCGCTGCGGCCTGCAGGTGGCCGGTCCGGCGGGCGGGCTGCTCCCGTCCTACGGCACGGCGCGCACCCAGGACCAGTCCGACGTCTACGACCCGGGCGTGTGCCTCGGCATCACCGCCACCGGGTCGGTCGGCGACCCGATCGACTGCGCGAAGCCGCACACGTTCGAGATCACCGGCGTGGTGCCCCTGCCGCCCGGCGAGTTCCCGCCGGCCGAGCAGCAGGACGACGTGCTGTTCGGCGAGTGCGGCAGGCTCACCGCCGAGTACACCGGCGGCGCCGACCTCAAGGCCCGCGGCCTCATCGTCACGTGGGACACGCGGGCGCCGGAGAGCTGGGCCGCCGGCTCCCGGCTGGCGAACTGCAAGGTCGGCGCGCAGCCCGTGGACAACGTCCTGATCGCGTGGGAGGGCAGCGTCCGCAACCCGAACGCGCCGCCGCTGACCACGTCCAACCCGCCGCAGACGACCGCCGTGCAGCAGGACGAGCCGACCGGCGCGCCGCTGCACTCGCAGTCCAACTCCAGCTCCGCCGCGCCGCCCTCGTCGGGCTCCAAGCCGCCGAAGTCGGACGAGACGACGACAGCCACGACCACGACGACGTCGAGGTGACGACATGCCGGTGGAGATGACCCGTCAGCGGTTCGAGGAGCTGGTCGGCGAGGCCCTCGACCTCATCCCGCCGGACTTCGCGGCGGCGATGAGCAACGTCGTGGTGCTGGTCGAGGACCGCAACGCGGACGTGCCGAGCCTGCTCGGCCTCTACCACGGCATCGCGCTGACCAGCCGGACCACCGACTACGGCGGCGTCCTGCCGGACCGGATCTCCATCTACCGCGAGGCGATCCTGGACATCTGCCGCACCGAGGACGACGTGGTGGAGGAGGTCGTGGTCACCGTGGTCCACGAGATCGCGCACCACTTCGGCATCGACGACGCCAAGCTGCACGAGCTGGGCTGGGGCTAGACGCGCCCAGCCTGATCAGTCGGGCAGGTCCGCGATCCGGTTGGCGATGGTCTCCAGGGTCGTCAGCTCGTCGGCGGACAGGTGGTCGATGAACCGGTCCCGCACCGACCGCACGTGCCCCGGCGCGGCCTGCTCCAGCGCGGCGAAGCCCTCGTCGGTGAGGTGGTAGATGCTGCCGCGGCCGTCGTTGACGTCCTCGGTGCGTTCGAGCAGCCCGCGGGCTTCCATCCGGGCCGCGTGGTGCGAGAGCCGGCTGCGCGACCACTGCATCTTCGCGGCGAGGTCGCGCAGCCCCCAACGCCGGTCCGGCTTCTCCGACAGCGTGCTGAGCACCTCGTAGTCGGTCGAGGAGAGGCCGAGCGCGGCGAGGTCGCGAGCGGTGCGCGCGGGCAGCACGGTGAGCAGGCGCCGGAACGCCCGCCACGCCCGCTCTTCGTCCGGCGTCAACCACGGCACCTCGGGCATCGCCCCATCCTGCCACCTTTGACATGTCAACGAAACCGGGGCTAGCCTCGTTGACATGTCAAAGAAACCCGTCCGCGTCCTGGTGGTCATCGCCGGCACCCGACCCGGTCGGCTCGGCCGTGCCGTCGGCGAGTGGTTCACCCGGGTCAACCACGACGTCGCGGTCGACGGCGCCGCCGAGACCGCCATCGCCGACCTCGCGCGGATCGGGCTGCCCCTCCTGGACGAGCCCGAACACCCCTCCTCCGGCATCTACCACCACGAGCACACGCGGGCGTGGAGCCGGCTCGTCGCCGACGCCGACGCGTTCGCGATCGTCACCCCCGAGCACAACCACGGGATGCCGGCCGCCCTGAAGAACGCCCTGGACCACCTGTCCGAGGAGTGGGCGTACAAGCCGGTGTCCTTCGTCGGCTACGGCCACACCTCGGCGGGCACGCGCGGCGTCCACATGGCCAAGCAGGTCGCCACCACCCTGCGCATGATGCCCACCGGGGCCACCGTCGCCCTGCGCATCGGCGACCACTTCGGCGACGACGGGCGACTGCTCGACGACCCGTCCAGGGACGAGGCCGCGCGCCACGCGTTCCGCGAGCTGGTCCGCCTGGCCCACGTCCTGCGCCCGCTGTACCGGCCGGACGGCGACGCGGTCGCCCCGGCCGTCCCGCCGCCGGTGCCGGGGGTGCGCCTGCGGCCCGCCGACGCCGCCGACGCGGCGGAGCTCGTCGTCCTGCAGCGCTGCTGCTGGGTCCAGGAGGCCGTCGCCAACCAGGACTGGGACCTCGCGCCGCTGCACGAGGCGGTCGACGACGTCCGCGCCTGGACGGCCGACTGGGCGGTGTGGTGCGCGCGCCTCGACGGCCGGCTGGTGGGTGCCGTCCGCGCCCGCCGCGACGGCGACACGTGGGACATCGGGCGCCTGATGGTCGCGCCCGACCTCGCGGGCCGGGGGCTCGGCGCCTGGCTGCTCCGCTTCGCCGAGGAGCAGGCGCCGGCCGGGGTGCGCACCGCGCGGCTGCACACCGGCGCCCGGAGCCACCGCAACGTCGCCCTCTACGAGCGCTCGGGGTACCGGCGCGGCGCCGTCCAGGACGGCGTCGTCCCGTTGACCAAGCCGGTCCCGGCGGGCGCGCGGCGCTGATCAGTCCCCGACCACGTCCACCCCGGTCCACGACGTGCAGCGCCAGCCGTCGCCGCCGCGTTCCAGCACGACCCGGCCGGTGTTGGGCAGCAGGCCCGCCTCGGCCAGCGCGGGGCCCACGTTGCGGGCCAGGGCGAGCGCGCCCATCCGCAGCACCGCGCCGTGGCTGACCAGCACCACCGTGTCGCCGTCGCGGTGCTTGGCGGCGATCCCGTCGACCGCGGCCAGGTAGCGGTCCAGGGCCTGGCGACCGCTCTCGCCGCCGGGCAGCGGCACGTCCAGCTCGCCCTCGGCCCACTGCTTCACCGTGGCGATGAAGACCTCGAACGCCTCGCGGTCGTGCCGCCCTTCGAGGTCGCCGCAGAAGATCTCCTGCACGCCGTCCACGACCTCGACGTCCAGGCCGTGCGCCGCCGCCACGGGCGCCGCGGTCTGCTGCGCGCGCACCGCCGTGCTGGCGTACACGGCCGCCACGGGCTCGGCGGCCAGCTGCTCGGCCAGCGCGGCGGCCTGGGCCCGGCCCGCGTCGGTCAGCGGCGGACCGGGTGGCAGCGAGTCCAGCGCCATCTTCACGTTCGACGCCGTCTCGCCGTGTCTGACCAGGATCAACCTCACGCGCCGTGCCCCCTCCGGACCGCGTCGACCCACTCGGCCGCCGCCACGAACTCCTCGTTGCCCGCCACCACACCGCCCGGCTCGGCCTTCGGGTACGAGCCCAGGAACCGGGTCTGCGGGCAGTGCCGGTGCAGCGCCGCCAGCGCGTCGCCCACCCTCGGCTCGACCACGTGGCCGTCGAAGTCGATGTAGAACCGGTACTCGCCGAGCCTGCCCTTGGTCGGCCGCGACTCGATGCGGGTCAGGTTGATGCCGCGCAGCGCCAGCTCGGTCAGCAGCTCCGACAGCGCGCCGATCCGGTCGGCCGCCGTGCAGACGACGGACGTGCGGTCGTGGCCGGTCGGCTCGGGCAGCTCGCCGGGCGGGCGGAGGAGCAGGAACCGGGTCTTCGCGTCCCGCACGTCGGCCACGTCGGTGGCCAGCACCTCCAGCGGGTAGTGCCGCACGGCCACCGGAGCGCTCACGGCGGCGTCGAACTCGCGGTTGAGCACGGCCCGCGCCGCGGCGGCGGTGGACGTCGTGGCGACCGCCTGGGCCTGCGGCAGGTGCTCGGCGAGCCAGTGCCGCACCTGGGCCAGCGCGTGCGGGTGGCTCGCGACCGTGCGCACGGGCTCGCCGCCGGGCCGCACCAGCACGCTGAACCGCACCGGGAGCACGGCCTCGGCGACCGCGACCAGCGGCTCGCCCTCGGTCAGCGCGTCCATCGTCGCCGGCACCGCGCCCTCGACGGAGTTCTCCACCGGCACGCACGCCGACGCGGTCTCCCCGCGCCGGGTGGCGGCCAGGGCGGCGGGCACCGTGTCGAACGGCACGAGCTCCTGCTGCGGAGAGGCGAAGCCGCGTGCGGCCTGCTCGGTGAACGTTCCCTGCGGTCCGAAGTAGGCGAGCACGGCCGCAACGATACGAGGACCACGTCCGGTGACCGTTGTTGAGGCGAGGATCACCCGCCTGGTGGGTGCCCGCCCCCGTTCCGCCGCAACCCGTTCTCCTGGAATGCTGGTGACGTGTCCGCCGCCGATACGGAGGGTGAGATCAACGCTCCGGTAGCAGTTCCCCGTCTGGTGTTGTGCGCCGTCGACGAACCGCTCGCCCGCGCCTGGCTCGCGGTGGCCGAGGGCCGCAGCGGCGTCGAGGTGCACCGGGGCTCGGTGCTCGACATCGTCGCCGAGGCCGTGGTGAGCCCCGCCAACTCCTCCGGCTGGATGCGCGGGGGCATCGACGCGGTCTACGCGCGGGCGTTCCCGCTGGTGGAGGGCAATGTCCGCAGTGCCGTGCTCGGCCTGCACGGCGGCGAGCTGCCGGTGGGCGAGGCGCTGGTCGTGCCGACCGGCGAGCCCGAGCCCGAGTGGCTGATCAGCGCGCCGACCATGCGGCAGCCCGGTGAGCTGCTGCCCGAGGACACCGTGCACCCGTACCTGGCCGCGCGCGCCGTGCTGCGGTTGTGGCTGGGCGGCCGGTTGGACGACGGCCGCCCGGTGCGCGAGGTCGTCCGCACGATCGCCATGCCCGGCCTGGGCACGGGCGTAGGCGGAGTCGCGCCCGCTACGTGCGCCCGGCAGGTCGCGGCGGCGTGGGACGAGGTGTTCAGCCCACTGCCCAGCAGGTAGCCGCCAGTTGTGCACAACCTGTGGACAGTTCGCCCGGGACCTGTGGACAACTAGCGCGGCGCGACCCAACGTTCCAGGTCCAGCTCGTCGGTGATGGGGATGCCGTAGTCCCCGACGCTGGGGATCTCCGGCTTGAGGCGACGGGCTTCGCGCACCGCGTCGGCGCGCAGGGCGGTGAGCCGGAAGCCGCGGCGCTGGTAGAAGCGCAGGGCGTCGAGGTTGTCGTTGGTCGTGGTGAGCCTGACCCTGGAGCAGCCGAGCTGGCGGGCCCGGCGGACGGCGGCGTCGACCAACGAGCTCCCGACACCCCTGCCTCTTCGCAACGCGTCGATGGTGACGATCTCCAAGTGTCCGTCGGCGGCGGCGTAGGTCAGCAACCCGACCACGGTCTCCTGCTGTTCGACCAGGAACCCGGGCAGGCTCGCCGGGAAGAACACCTGGCCGTGGGCGACCGCGGTGTGCGCGCCCCACAGTTCAAGCACCAGCCTGCCGACGACGATCCGGTCGGCTTCCTCGATCGCGCGTACGAGCATTCCTGCACTGTCTTGGCGGGCGCGCGCGGTGGGTACCGGCATTCGACCTATGGTTGGTTCGTGCCGGTGCGAGTGTTGCTCGTAGACGACCACGAGGTGGTGCGCAGGGGGCTGCGCGAGTTGCTGGAGGACGAGGACGACATCTCGGTGGTCGCCGAGGCGGGCGGGGTGGACGAGGCCCTGGTCCGCGCTTCGGCGACCCGGCCCGACGTCGCCGTGGTGGACGTGCGGCTGCCCGACGGCGGCGGCGTGGAGCTGTGCCGCCGGCTGCGCGGCCTCGCGGACGGGCCCAGGTGCCTGGTGCTGACCGCGTTCGACGACGAGGAGGCGCTCGTCGGCGCGATCATGGCCGGTGCGTCGGGCTACCTGCTCAAGCAGGTGCGGGGGCAGGACCTGGTGACGGCGGTGCGCGAGGTGGCGGCCGGCCGTTCGCTGCTGGACCCGCAGACGACGTCCCGCGTCCTGGACCGCATGCGCCGCCCGGTCGAGGTGGACGTGCTGGACGCGTTGACCGAGCAGGAACGGCGGGTGCTGGACCTGATCGGGGAGGGCCTGACCAACCGCCAGATCGCCGAACGGCTGTTCCTGGCGGAGAAGACGGTGAAGAACTACGTCACCGCCGTGCTGTCGAAGCTGGGCATGGAACGCCGCACCCAGGCCGCCGCCTGGGTGGCCCGCCGGTCACGCTAGCGGCACGTGCCAGCTGATCGTGGTGCCGGTCCGGGGCGACGAGGTGATCTCGCAACCGCCGCCGGCCGCCAGGGCGCGCTCCTCCAGGTGCCGCAACCCCCGCTTGGCCACCCCGCGCGGGACGCCGCACCCGTCGTCGGCGACCTCCAGGTCGAGCCGGTCGGGCGTGCGGCGCAGCGCGATGCCGACGTGCCGGGCGCCCGAGTGCCGCACCACGTTCGACAACGCCTCCCGCAGCGCCGCGCGGGCGTGGTCGGCCAGGTCCGCGGGCACGTCCGCGACGTCGCCCTCGACGCGCACCTCCGGCTCGAACCCCAGCAGCTCGCCCGCCGTGCGCGCCTCGGCCAGCACCGAGCCCTTGAGGTCGACGTCGGCGGGCTTGCCCGGGTCCGCGCTGCGCAGGGCCCGGACGGTGGCGCGGACCTCGGCCATCGTCCGGTCGAGCTGGTCCACGCAGTCCGCCAGCCGCCGCGCCTCCCGGCCGTCGAGCTTGAGCCGCCGGTCGAGCAGGTCGAGCTGCACGCCGGTCGCGTACAGCCGCTGGATGATCACGTCGTGCAGGTCGCGCGCGATGCGCTCGCGTTCCTGGTAGACCGCTATCCGCTGCCGCGCGGTCGACCCCTCGGCCAGCACGACCGCGAGCCCCGCCTGCGCGGCGAACGCGGCCAGCACCTCGACCGTGTCCTGGCTGAACGGCTGCGCGCCCTTGCGCCGGTACACCGCCAGCGCGCCGATCCGGCGCTCCTTGGTGCCGAACGGCGCGACCGCGAACGGCCCGTAGCCCCGCAGCTCCTTGGGCACGAACGGCGCGGTGCGTGGGTCGGTGGTGAAGTCGTCCGCGACCACGGGCACGCCGGTCCGCGCCGCCCGTGCGGCCGACGAACGGCTCGACAGCACGACGCCCACCGGGTCGTCGTCGCCGGAGGACGCCTCGACGGTCAGCGTGCCGTCCTCCGCGGTCACCATGGCCAGGCCGAGGTCCGCGCCGGCGAGCTCGACGGCGCTGCGCACCACGAGCGGCAGCACGGCGTCCGGGTCGTCGCCGGCCAGGGCGGCCGAGGTGATCTCGGTCGACGCGGCGAGCACGCGGGCTGGGTCCACGGTGGTCAACGGTAGGCCCTGGTCCGCATCCGCCCGTCGGCGACGTCCAGCACCAGGTCGGCGCGGTCCGCTTCCGCCGGCCGGTGGGTGATGTGGATGACGGTCTTGTCCCGCAGCACGTCGTCCAGGCGGGCCAGCAACGCGGCGGCGGTCGGCTCGTCGAGGTGGGCGGTCGGCTCGTCCAGCAGCACGAGGTCGGCGTCGTGGAGCAGGGCGCGGGCCAGCGCGACCCGCTGCGCCTCGCCGCCCGAGAGCAGGGTCGGGCCGATCACGGTGTCGAGGCCCAGCCGGACGCCCGCGACGTCGAGCGCCCAGAGCAACCGCGCGTCATCCGCTCGGGGGTCGCCCAGCCGCAGGTTCTCGCGGACCGTGGTCGAGACCAGCATCGGCTCCTGCGGGCACCAGGCCACGCGGTCGGGCCGCCACACCAGCCCGCGTTCGGGTTCCAGGAACCCCAACAGCAACGCGAACAGGCTCGACTTGCCCGCGCCCGACGGGCCCACCACGGCCACCTTGGCACCGGCCGGCAGGTCGAACGACACCCGCTCCAGCACGGGTTCCGCGCTGCCCGGCCACTTCAGCGTCACGCCTTCGAGCCCGACCGCGCCGCCGACCGAACCCTGCTCGACCCGGGCCGGCGAGGTGCTCGGCGACTGGTCGACGATCCGGCCGTACGACTCGCGCAACGCCGCGCGGTGCTGGGCGGCGGCGGGCAGCGCGCCCAACACCTCGGCCAACGCGAGCGGCACGAGCCCGAGGACGGGCACCAGCAGCGGGTCGACGCCGCCGACCAGGCCGATGCACACCGCCGACGCCAGCCCGGTCGTCAGGTGCACGATGCCGATCGCCGCGCCCGCGCCGAGGGCCTGCCGCCGTGCCTGGCGGGCGAGTTCGGCGTCCTGGCGCGCCAGCTCGGCGCGCACCTCGCGGTCGGCGCCGAACGCGATCAGGTCGGGTGCGGCGGTGAGCAGGGTCAGCACCTGCTCCGACACGTGCCGCCGTCCCCTGGCGAGCACGGCGGTGGCGCGGCGTTCGGCGAGCACCGCGACGACCGGCGCGAGCGTGCCGCCGAGGACCAGCGCCACGGCCAGCGCGAGGCCGGCCATCGGCTCGATGATCGCGAACAGCGCCACCGCGGCGGCCGACACGCCCACCGCGATCAGCGGCGGCTGCAGGACGCGCGGCACCAGGTCGCGGACCGCGTCGACGTCGTCGACCAGTCGGGTGAGCTCGGCCCGACCCGGCCGGAGGCCGCGCCACAACCGGACCCGCAGCGCCTCGGCGTAGCGGAACGCGGCGTCGTGCGACACCAGCCGCTCCAGGTACCGGAACACGCCCTTGGCCAGCGCGAACGTCCGCACGCCCACCACCAGCACCGACAGCGTCAGGATCGGCGGCTGGGTCGCGGCCTTCGCGATCAGGTAGGCCGCGAACGCCGTCAACGCCACACCGCTCAGCGAAGCCGCCGCGCCCAGCAACGCACCCGCCAGCAGCCGCCGGGTCGGCCGCGGCGTCCGCGCGGTGGTCGACCGGTCGTCCACGACGCCGACCTCACGGGCCGCCGCGACCTCCTCGGCCTGCTCACCCACCAGCCGGTGCGTCGCCAGCACGACCGCCGCACCACCCTCGGCGGCCCGGTGCACGGCGGCCATCACCTTCGCGGCCGTCGCCGGGTCGAGGTGCGCGGTCGGCTCGTCCAGCAGCAGCACCGTCGCGCCGTCCCGGACCCGGGTCAGCGCACGCGCGACCGCGACCCGCTGCCGCTCCCCGGTCGACAGCTCCGCGATCGGCCGCGCCACCAGGTGGTCGGCCGCCACCGACGCCAGCACGTCGTGGTCGACCCGGCCCGCGGTCAGCTCCAGCTCGTCGGCCACGGTCCGCCCGGCGAACGCGGGCCGCTGCGGCACCCAGGCGATGGCCGACCGGTCGACCGCCACCGACCCGCCGTCCGGCTCCACGAACCCCAGCAGCACGGCGAACAGCGTCGACTTGCCCGCCCCGCTGGGCGCGTCCAGCCGGTGCACCTCGCCGGGCCGCACCCGGAACCCGACCCCGTCGGGCGCGAACCGCTCCCGCCGCCGGACGCGGAGATCACGGACCTCCACCCCCTCGACCGAGCCGACCGAGCCGTCCTGGCCGACCGAGCCGTCCTTCGCCGGAGCGGGCGCGGGGATCTCCGCGACCCGCCGCACGGCCTCCACCCCGTCCTCCGAGGCGTGGTGAGCCGCACCGGCCGCCCGCAACGGCAGGTAGCACTCCGGCGCGAGGATCAACACCACCAGGCCCGTGACCAGCGTCATCTCCCCCGACACCAGCCGCAGCCCGATGCCGACCGCGATCAGCGCCACCGACAGCGACGCCACGATCTCCAGCACCAGCGCCGACAGGAACGCCACCCGCAACGTCCCCATGGTCGCCCGCCGGTACCGCTCGCCCACCTCCCGCACGGCCGACGCCTGAGCCGCCGCGCGCCCGAACGCGGTCAGCACCGGCAGCGCCCGCACCAGCTCCGCCAGCCGCCCCGACAACCGCTCCAGCGCCGTCGCCGCCGCGGCCACCCGCGCCGAGGTGAACCGGCCGATCAGGATCGCGAACACGGGGATCAGCGGCAGCGTCACCGCGATCAGCACGGCCGACGTCGGGTCGGTGAAGAAGATCCAACCGCCCACCGCCACCGGCACCACGGCCGTCGTCACCAGAGCCGGCAGGTACCGGGTGAAGTACGCGTCCAGCGCGTCCAGCCCCTTGGTCGCGAGCACCGCCAACGACGCCGGCCCCCGCGCCACGATCCACGACGGCCCGAGCCCCAGCGCCCGGTCCAGCACCGCCGCCCGCAGCTCCTCCTTCGCGCCCGCCGCCGCACGCGCCGCCACCGTCTCGGTCGCCCACGCCAGCACCGCCCGCGCCACCACCGCGCCCGCCAGCACCCACAACGACCCGCCGGTCACCAGCGCCGACGCCAGCGCGACCGCCTGCCACACCAGTGCGCCGGCCGTCAGCGCGGCCAGCACCGCACACCAGGCCAACGCCCGGCGCGCCGAGCGCGAGAGCGCGGGCAGCGCGCCGAGCGGGCCTTTCCCCGGCTTCTTGGCGGAAGGGGCTCCGGGGAAGTTCATCGGGTCGTCCCGGCGGGCACGTGGGCCTCCGGGATGTGCCGGGTGCCGATCCGCTTGCGGAACACCCAGTACGTCCACCCCTGGTAGACGAGCACCGCGGGCGTGCCGAACGCGGCGACCCACGTCATCACGGTCAGCGTGTACGGGCTCGACGCCGCGCCCGCCACCGTCAGCGACCAGGCCGGGTCCAAGGTGGACGGCAGCACGTTCGGGTGCAGCGCGCCGAACAGCGCCGCCACCGCCGCCGCCACCACGACGCCCATCAGCGCGAACGCCTGCCCCTCGCGCCGCAGCACCAGCCGCCCGTACGCGCCCAGCGCCGCCAGCGCCACCACGATCGACGCGCCCCACGTCCACACCGAGCCGAACCGCAGCTGCACGATCAGCAGCAGCACCAGCAGCGGCAGCAACGCCACCGGCGCGACCCTCAACGCCAGCGCGCGCGCCCGTTCCCGCACGTCGCCCTCGGTCTTCAGCGACAGGAACACCGCGCCGTGCACCAGCGCGTACCCGGCCACCGCCACCGCGCCGAGCAGCGTCTCCCACCGGATCGAGGCGAACGGCGAGCCGACGCGGTCGCCGGCGGCGTCCAGCGGCATCCCGAACACGGTCGTCGAGAGCAGCAACCCGACCGCGAGCGCGGCGGTCCACGACCCGGTCACGATGACCGCGTCCCACACCCGCCGCCACCGCGCCGAGTCGACCTTCCCCCGGTACTCGAAGGCGACACCGCGCCCGATCAGCGCCAGCAGGAACAGCACCAGCGGCAGGTACACCGAGCTGAGCAGCGCCGCGTACCAGGCGGGGAACGCGGCGAACGTGGCGCCGACCGCCACCAGCAGCCACACCTCGTTGCCGTCCCACACCGGCCCGATGGTGTTGATCAGCACCCGCCGTTCGCGCTCCGAGCGCCCGAGCACGGGCAGCAGCATGCCGACGCCGAAGTCGAAGCCCTCCAGGAACAGGTAGCCCAGCCACAGCAGGGCGATCACGCAGAACCAGAACGTCTCCACGGCTCCCCCTCTCAGTAAGCGAACGTCAGGACGTCGTCGTCACGCGATCCGGCGTCGTCATCCGGCTTTCGAGCCGGCAGCACGCCCGCGATCCCCGCGCGGACGTACCGCCGGATCAGGAACACCTCGACGCCCGCCAACACCCCGTAGACCAGCGTCAAGGCGACCAGCGACGTCAACACCTCCCCCGGTGTCGACGACGACACGGCCCGCGCGGTGAACATCCACACCCCGTCCACCCCGCTCGGGTTCGGCACCACCACGAACGGCTGCCGACCCATCTCGGTGAAGATCCAGCCGAAGCTGTTGGCCAGGAACGGCGTCGCGATGCTGCCCAGCGCCAGCCACTTGAACCACCGGCCGCGCGGCGTCCGACCACCGCGCGTCAGCCACAGGATCAGCAGCCCCGCGCCGACCGCGATGCCGCCGAAGCCGATCATCAGCCGGAAGCCCCAGTACGTGACCGGCAGGTTCGGCACGTAGTCGATCGGCTTGCCCGACAGCTCGCCGAGCTTCGGGTCGACCGGGTAGTTCGCGCCGTACTTCTCCTGGTACATCGGCACCAGGTCCTCGATGCCCTTCACCTCGGTGGTGAAGTCGTTGTGGGCCAGGAACGACAGCAGCGCGGGCACCGTGATGCTCTTGACGTTCTCGCAGTCGGGCCGCGACACGTCGCCGAGCGCGAACACCGAGAACGCGGCGGGCGACTCGGTGTGGCACAGCGCCTCGGCGGCGGCCATCTTCATCGGCTGCTGCTCGAACATCAGCTTGCCCTGCATGTCACCGGTGATCGCGAGCCCGGTGAACGCCGCGACGCCCACCCACGTGCCGAACTTGACCGACGCGCGCCACACCGGCCCGTCGTCGCTGCGCCGCCACAGGTGCCACGCCGCGACGCCGACCAGGAACGTCCCGGCGACGGCGAACGCGCCGAAGATCGTGTGCGGGAACGCGGCCAGCGTGGTGTTGTTGCCCAGCACCGCCCAGATCGACGTCAGCCGCGGCCGCCCGTCGACCAGCTCCACGCCGACGGGGTGCTGCATCCACGAGTTCGCGGCCAGGATGAAGTACGCCGAGGCGATCGTGGCCAGCGAGAACGCCCACACGCAGGCCAGGTGGACCTTCTTCGGCAGGCGGTCCCAGCCGAAGATCCACAGCCCGAGGAACGTCGACTCGACGAAGAACGCGACCAGGCCCTCCATCGCCAGCGGCGCGCCGAACACGTCGCCGACGAAGCGCGAGTAGGCGCTCCAGGTCATGCCGAACTGGAACTCCTGCACGATGCCGGTGACCACGCCCATGGCGAAGTTGATCAGCAGCAGCTTGCCCCAGAACTTGGTCATCGCCAGGTACTTGCGGTCACCCGTGCGCACCCACGCGGTCTGCATCCCCGCCACCAGCAGGGAGAGCCCGATGGTCAGCGGCACCATCAGGAAGTGGTAGACGGTGGTGATGCCGAACTGCCACCGTGCCAGGTCGAGGACGTCCACGGGTCGACCGTAGGTCCGGGCCGGGGGCCGGCCTCAGGTACGACGGTCCCCCGGGACCCGGGACCAAGGTCCTGTGCGCGAACTCCTGGTCTGCGGCCGGCCACCAGGTTGAGGTTCGACGCGAGCCGGCGACGTCCTCCCCGGGCCTGGCGTTCCTGCCATCGCCGTGATCGCGATCGAGCCGGACCAGCGGCGCGTGCGCACCGTCACGTCCGAGGTGGACGGCCGCACGGGGTAGTCTGGGTTCGCCAGAGGGGAGTAGTTCCCCCGGGTCACCACGACCGGGGCGAGAGGATCGACACACTGATCCGCCTGCGCGCGGATCCGGTCCCTCACCCGTTCTCCGGAACGGGCGAACGAGACCTCCGGCCGGGTAGCGCACCACGCCCGGTCGGGGTCGTGCTGCCTCCGTCCGGGTTCACATCGGACGTCGGAGGTTCCCGTGGCACCTGAACTCATCGCGGCGGCGACGGCTTTCGCCATCGTCTTCCTGGCCGAGCTGCCGGACAAGACCATGGTCGCCACCCTCGTGCTCACCACGCGGTACCGGGCTTGGCCGGTGTTCGCCGGCGTCACGGCGGCGTTCGCGATCCAGTGCGTGGTGGCCGCGACGTTCGGCGGCGTGCTCACCCTCCTGCCCGACCGGGTGGTCGCGGGCGTGGTCGCCGCGCTGTTCGGCGTAGGGGCGTTCCTGCTGCTCAAAGAGGGTTTCTCGAAGGACGGCGACGAGGCGGGCGCGGCCGCGAACGGGCCCGATCGGGTGACGTTCCGGAGGGCCGCACTCACGTCGTTCGGCGTCCTGTTCGCCGCCGAGTGGGGCGACGCCTCGCAGCTCGCCACGGCCGCCCTGTCCGCCCGCTACGCCAGCCCGGTGTTCGTCGGCCTCGGCGCGTTCCTGGCCCTGGTCACGGTCGCCGCGATCGCGGTCCTGGTGGGCCGCCGGATCGCCACCCGGATCCCGACGCACCTGATCCAGCGGGTGAGCGGCTTCGTGTTCGCCGCGTTCGCCCTGGTGGCCCTGTGGCAGGCGGTGGTGGGCTAAGCGGTCGCGTCGACGCCGCGGGTGAGCAGGTGGGCCTCGCGCATCCGGCCGTCCGGGGTGAACCGCCCGAAGAAGTGGACGTCGATGGCGAGCGGCTTGCCGAGGTTGACCACGTGCAGGGTGTACCGGGCGGCGATCCGGTCGCCGGGCGGCCGGCGCGGGTGATCCGGCGGGGCCGGGAGACGGGCGAGTTCGACGACAGGCTGCCGGTGGACTGCTGATCGCCGTCACGGTGAAGCTCGGCCACGCGGCGAGCGAGGAGGTCGAGGCCGGCCGAGCTGTCCGAGGAGGAGTCGGCGCACCCTCCGGACCACCCTCCTGCGCGTCCTCCGCGCCGACCGCTGACCACCGGTCCGCCCCGGGCGTCAGACCAGCCCGTCGAGCTTCAACGTCACCGGGAAGGGCACCGACGTGGTGAACTCGCCCACCACGTCACCGGCGTCCTGGTACCCGAAATCGCCGGCGAGGTGACACGCGACCAAGGAGATCGGCGGGTCCAGGTCGACGATCCAGTAGTGCGGAATACCCGCGTCGGCGTATTCCCCGCGCTTGATGACCCGATCCATGCGCTTCGACCCCGGCGACACGAGCTCGATCACGACGACCACCTCTGACGCGTTCAGCAATCCCCCTTCGCGGGAGACACGATCCGGCGCACCGCGCTGGACCACCACCAAGTCCGGTCGACGCGAGAAACCGGGGTCGCCGTAGGGCGACAGTTCAAGATCGACGTCGATGTCCTGGATGACTTCCAGGTCGGCGGGCAGTTGTTCCACGAACTGCATCGCGAGTCGCAATGAGGCGCGATTGTGGTTCGGCGACGGACTCGGCGACATCAAGATACGACCCTCTTGCAGCTCGGAGTAGCCGCGCTCGGTTTCGCCGAGCTCGACGTATTCGGCGACCGTGAACAAGTGGACGTCCTCGGCCGAGTTCTCCATGTCCTCGGACAGAGCGATCACTTCGTTCTCCTTAGTCTCACTGAGAGTGTCCCAGACGCTACTGTGCGTCAGCGCAACGCGTCGGCGACCTCCTGAGCCGCCCGCACCACGTGCGGCCCCACCACGTCACCGTCCAGCTTCTCCAGGGCCACCACGCCCACGCTGGCCCGCAATCCGGGCACGCCCCGCACCGGCGCCGCCACCCCGAACGCACCCGGCTGCAACTCGCCCGTCGAGTGGACCCACTGCCGCCCTTCCGGCGACAGCCCGATGGCCTTGCCCGCCGCGCCCCGGTGCACGGGGTGGCGCGACCCGACCCGGTAGGCCACGTGGTACGCCGTCCACGACGGCTCCACCACGGCCACCGCCTGCGCCTCGCTCCCGTCGGCCACGGTCAGGTGCGCCGTCGCGCCCACCGTCTCCGCCAGCGTCCGCAGCGCGGGCTGCGCGGCCAGCCGCAACTGCGGCAGCACGTTCGACGCCAGCCGCAGCACGCCGAGCCCGAGCCGCACCTTCGACCCCTCCCGCCGCACCAGCCCACGCGACTGCAACGGCACCAGCAGCCGGTACACCGCCGCCCGCGACGCGCCGATGGCCGCCGCCAGCTCGCTGATCGACGGCGCCTCCGACTCGGCGTCGGCCACCGCCTGGAGCAGGGCCAGGCCCCGCTCCAGGGTCAGCGAGCTCTCCTTCGACGCGGGTGCCGGCAGCCGGCCGCGGGGATCGGGTCTGACCACGCTCTACCTCTCGTCGGCGGGGACGACCGTGCCGAGGACCTCGGCCAGCCCGACGACCGAACCGCCTTCACCCGGAGCCGTCGCGGTGATCCGCACCGTGTCGCCGTCCTCCAGGAACGTCCGCTCGCCGTCGTCGAGCACCACCGGCTCCTTCCCGCCCCAGCTCAGCTCCAGGAAGGAGCCGCGCTCGTCGCGGGCCGGGCCGGACACGGTGCCCGACGCGATCAGGTCGCCCGGCCGAACGGTAGCGCCGTTCACCGACAGGTGCGCGAGTTGTTGCGCGAAAGTCCACGACATCTCGCGGAACGGCGGCCTGGACACCACCGTGCCGTTCCACTCGACCTCCAGGTCGATGTCCAGGCCCCACGACCGGTCCTCGACCAGGTACGGCAGCAGGTCGTTGCCCAGCGGCGGCGGCGACACCCGGGCCACCGCGAACGCCTCCAGCGGCGTGATCCACGCCGAGACCGACGTGGCGAACGACTTGCCCAGGAACGGCCCGAGCGGCTGGTACTCCCACGCCTGTACGTCCCGCGCGGACCAGTCGTTGACCAGCACCACGCCGAACACGTGCTCGACCGCCTGCGACGGCGTCAGCCGCGAGGCGACCGGCCCGCCGCAGACGAACCCGACCTCGGCCTCGATGTCCAGCCGGCCCGTCGGCCCGAACACCGGGCCGGACGACGACCGCCGCTGCCCGTGCGGCCGGACGATCGGCGTGCCGGACACGACCACCGTCCCGGCCCGGCCGTGGTAGCCGACGGGCAGGTGCGTCCAGTTCGGCAGCAGGGCCTCGCCGTCGGGCCGGAAGATCCGGCCGACGTTCTCCGCGTGGTGGCGCGACGAGTAGAAGTCCACGTAGTCGGCCACGGTGAACGGCAGCACGGCGCCGTCCAGCCCGACCAGCTCCGCGCCGCGCGGCGCCGACGTGGCCGAGACGATCTCGACCAGCCGCGCCCGCAGTTCGCTCCACGTGGGCCGGCCGGCCGCCAGCAGGGCGTCCAGCGTGCCCGTGGCCACCAAGGGCTCCAGCCGCTCGCCCAGGGCCAGTCCCCGCAGCAACAACGCCTGGTCGCCCACCCGCACCGCGACACCGCCGGGCACCACGCCGTAGGGCAGCGTCTGCGGCCCGAACGGCTCGTCCGCGGTGAACGCGGGGTCCTCGATCCAGCTCACAGCAGACCCAGCTCCTCCAGGTCGGCGATCGGCTCGTCCAGCGAGCACGACCCGTAGGAGGCGAACACGCCCCGGACGGCGTGCGCGGCCTGGTCGGACAGCCCGTTGGCCTCTTCGCCCAGCGCGACCGCGTCCGTGCTGGACAACGCCTCGCGCACGTCGCCACCGGAGAGCGAACGCGCGGTTGCGACGAGCAGGTTGAGGAACCCGTGGTGGGTGAACCCGGTCTCGGCGTCCGTGTGCCGCACGGCGTGGTGCAGGCCGGCGGTCGCCTTGAAGGCCACGCCGCCGCTGCTCACCACGGCCAGGAAGTCGGCGACCTCGTCCACGCTCGGGAAGTTCTCCTTGCTGACCCCGCCGCAGCGCAGCTTCGGCCAGCTGCCGTGCTCGATGACGCGGCGCACGCCGTCCAGCCACTCGGCGCCGCCCCGCCGGGGCTCGACGACGCGGATGACGTCCTCGGGCACGAACTCGGAGACGCGTTCGAGCCACACCTCGTCCACGTCGGACGGGGCCGGCATCTCGACCATCCGCAGCGCCAAGAGCTCACTGCGGGACTCGACGATCGACACGGCCTTGGGCACACCTCCCAGACCCGTGTCGATGACCAGCGAGAGGGCGACCGGCTTCACCGGCTTGACCTTGATCAACTCGGTGATGAGCTCGGCCAGTCGCGAAGCGGGGCACAGGAAGAGGCCGACCGCACCGGCCCATTCCCCGGCACGTGCGTCGAGGTGGCCGCGGACCGCGTCGGGCATCGAGGCGTTGCCCGGCGGGAACAGTGCGGCGTCGTCGACAAGCCTCGCGAGCAGGGGCGGAGTGCCGCGTGGACCGGGCGCACGGAGTTCGAAGGCGCTTGACACGGCTGACACGCTAGTGGCGTACCGGTCAATGAACAAAGATGTCCGACTATCGAACGCCCGGAGTGAACCATGGCGTACTACCGCCAGGTGGGTGAGATCCCCCGAAAGCGCCACACCCAGTTCCGCACACCGGAGGGCGGGCTGTACGCGGAAGAGCTCATGGGGGTCGAGGGCTTCTCGGCCGATTCGGCGCTGCTCTACCACCGCCACCTGCCGACCGCGATCGTCGACGCGGTCACCGTCGAAGAGACGCGCGGCGCGTTGACGCCGAACCTCCCGCTCAAGCCGCGGCACTTCAAGACACCGGCGTTGACCTGGGAGTCCGCCGAGGTGGACGCGGTCACCGGCCGCCGCACGCTGTTCGGCAACGCCGACGTGGTCATCGGTTTCGTGACCGCCACCGCGCCCAGCCCGCTGTACCGCAACGCGGCCGGCGACGAGCTGCTGTACGTGCAGTCCGGCGAGGGGGTGGTGGAGACGATCTACGGCGCGCTGCCGGTCGCCGAGGGCGACTACGTGGTGCTGCCGACGTCGTGCACGTACCGCGTGGTGCCGTCGGAGCCCATGAACATCCTGGTGCTGGAGGCCACCGGACACATCGGACCGCCGAAGCGGTACCTGTCGGCCAAGGGCCAGTTCCTGGAGCACTCGCCGTACTGCGAGCGCGACGTCCGCGGGCCGGCGGAGCCGTTGCTGGTCGAGGGCGAGGACGTCGAGGTGCTCGTGCGGCACCGCGCGGGCCTCACCCGGTTCACCTACGCCAATCACCCGTTCGACGTCGTCGGCTGGGACGGCTGCCTGTACCCGTGGGTGTTCAACATCCGCGACTTCGAGCCGATCACGGGCCGCGTGCACCAGCCGCCGCCGGTGCACCAGACGTTCGAGGGGCCGAACTTCGTGGTGTGCTCGTTCATGCCGCGCAAGGTCGACTACCACCCGTTGGCGATCCCGGTGCCGTACAACCACGCCAACGTGGACTCGGACGAGCTGATGTTCTACGTCGGCGGCAACTACGAGGCGCGCAAGGGCTCCGGCATCGGCATCGGCTCGCTGTCGCTGCACCCGTCGGGCTGCACGCACGGGCCGCAGCCGGGTGCCGTCGAGGCGTCGCTCGGGGTGGACTACTTCGACGAGACCGCGGTCATGGTCGACACCTTCCGGCCGCTCGACCTCGGCGAGGCCGCGGTGGCGTCCGAGGACCCCAAGTACGCCTGGTCCTGGGCACGTCGGGGTCCTGACCTGGATTGATCGACTTTCTGCCGTCGAGTGCCCCGATTCTGTCGGTGGGTGCCTCTAACGTCTGCCGGCATGGACGCACAAGCGCTTCTGGAGCAGGCCCCGGACGGCCAGGTGGCGAGCAGCGCCACCCGGCTGGCGGGGTTCTCCGGGTGGCAGGGGACGGGTCGCAGCGACACGGCCCTGTGGGGTCTGTGCAAGGGCAGCGGCAAGAACCCGTACCAGGTGTGCGTCGACCTGGGCGACCGGGCGACGAAGTGCTCGTGCCCGTCGCGGAAGTTCCCGTGCAAGCACGCGTTGGCGTTGCAGCTGCGGGACCTGCGCGAGCCGTTCCCGGTGGCGGAGACGCCCGACTGGGTGACGGAGTGGCTGAACCGCCGCAAGCGTGCCGCGGGTCCCGCCGGGTCGGGCTCGTCGGGCTCCTCCGCCTCCGACGAGTCGCCGGAGGCGGTCGAGCGGCGGGCCAAGGCCAAGGAGAAGACGGCCAGGGCCAGGGAGAACGCGGTGCGCGCCGGCGTCGCCGGGTTGACCGACTGGCTGGGCGACGTGGCCGGCGCGGGGTTGGCGGGGCTGCCCGCGCGTGACGCGGCGTGGTGGCACTCGACCCAGGCGCGGATGGTGGACGCGCAGGCCAAGGGGCTGGCGTCGGCGGTGGACGAGGTGCGCGGGATCGTGGCGGCGGGCGGGCCGCGGTGGGCGCACGACGCGGCGGACCGGCTGGGCGGGCTGCATTTGTTGGCGCGGCTGTCGTCCTCACCTGATCCAGTGATTCGCCGCCGGCTGGGGTTCTCCGTGGCCGAGGAGGAGGTGCGCGCCGGTCCGGGTTGGACGGACCAGTGGGCGCCGTTGTTGAAGGTGGAGAGCGACGACGGCCTCGTGCGGACCGTGCGGCAGTGGGCGTGGGGTCGGGCGCACGGCTGGGTGGTGGCCGTGCGGCATGCCGGTGGCGGCGCCCGCCCCGTGCCGCCGTTGACGCACGGGGTGCAGGTGCAGGGGGTGCTGCACCCGTATCCCGGCGTCCCGCCGCACCGGGTGGCCGTGGGCGAGTTGCTGGTGGAGCGGCAACCGGACCCGGTGCCCGCGCCGGCGTCGTGGCGGGCCGCGCTGGCCGGGCTGGAGGAGCAGCTGAAAGCCGACCCTTGGCAACGCCTCCACCCGCTGGGCTGCGCGGCGGTCCGGGTCAGTGCGGACATCAGGCACCTGGTCGACGGCGAAGGCCGCGGCCTCCAGGTTCGCGGCGACCTTGCCTTGGACCAGGCGCTGGCGCTGACGGGCGGCGAGGAGTTCGACGCGTGGGGCCTGTGGAACGGCCGCGAACTGCGCCTGGGCGCCGTCGCCACGCCGGGCGGAGCACCGGAGGTAGTGGGATGATCACGCAGGCAGCACGGGCACTCCTCGAACACGATCGGGTGATCATCGCCCGAAAATGTACGGAAACACCGTTACCAACCCTCGGTTGCATACGAGGAACCGCGACCCCCCAACCCCACCCCCGACCGACCAGCCGCCCCCGTCCCACCGACCACCGTCCCACCGACCCCCGTCACGAAACCCTCCGACGCACCACCACCCCAGCCGAACCAGCCACCTCAGCCGACCCAGCCAATCCGGCCGACCCGGCCGACCCAGCGGACTGGATCTCGATCGGCGGCCGGCCATGACCCTCCAAGCCGAATGGGACGAGGCCGTCCAAGCGGCCCTGATCGGCGCCCACCGCGCGGGCACGACGCCGACCGCCCTGCTGGACCGCGTCGCCGCCCTGGGCCTGGCCGCACACGGCGCGCAGCTCCCGCCGCCCGTCGACACCCCGCCGCTGCCGGCCGCCCCGGCGTCCGACGACGTGCGCGCCCACCCGGCCGCGAGGTCCGTGCTGGTCCAGATCCTGGCCCTCGACGACCAGGTGCTGCTCACGGAGTGGTGCGGCATGGCCAAGACGGCACGCGTCGTCGCCGACCACCGCGAGCTGCCCGCGCTGCTCGGCCTGGGCACCGCGCACCCCGGCCTGCGCCCCGCCGTGTCCGCCGTCCTCGGCGCCCGCGGCCGGTGGCTGGCGGCCATCCGCCCGACCTGGGCGTGGGCGGCGACCGGCGCGGTCGCGGAGGAGATCGACCTCGAACAGGCCCTCGACCTGCCCGGCACGTCCCGCCTCGCCGCCCTGCGCCGCGCCCGCCACCAGGACCCGGCGGGCACGCGCGCGTTCCTGGCCGCGCAATTCGAGGTCCAACGCCGCGCCACCGACCGCCAGGTGCTGATCAGCGCCCTGGAGGCGAACCTCGGGCCGGACGACGAACCGCTCCTCGAACGCGCGCTGGACGATCGCGCGATCGGCGTGCACGACGAGGCGTTGCGGTTGCTGCGCACCCTGCCCGCGTCCGACCTGGCCGAACGCGCCGCCGAACGCCTGCACCGCGGCCTGTGGCTGACCGCGGACGGCTTCGACGTGCAGACCGACGAGCTGTGGGCCGAGACGTCCCCCGAGCCGGACGAGGCCCGTGACCTGCTGAAAGACGGTTCCGAGGCGGGGGTCGCGGGTCGGCTGCGCGGCGCGGCGGCGAGCGTGCCGCCACAGCACTGGACCGGCCGGCTGAACACCGACGACGAGGGCGCCGCCGCCGAACTCGCGCGCGGCCCGTGGGCGAGTTCGCTGCTGCGCGGCGTGGCGCAGAACCTCAAGCTCGCCGACGACGCCCGACCGTGGGCGGTCGCGGCGACCCGGTCGCTGACCGGCATGGAGCAGCTGGAGATGCTCGGCGGCCTGCCCGCCGAGCTGGCCGCGCGCACCGTCGTCGAGGTGTCGCGGCAGTGGAACTACGACCTGCTCGACCACGCGTGCTCGCAGTTGCCCGGGCCGTGGAGCGCGCAGGCCACCGCGGACCTGCTCGACCGCTACGCCGGGATGCGCGACCCGAGGTGGCGCGCCGGCCGGCCGCCCGCGGTGCTGCTGGCCAGGGGTGACGCCGAGGTGCTCGGCGCGAACTGGGCCCGCATCACCGAGCGCTGGCCCGAGCACACCGTCGAACTCGACGTCCTGCGCCTGCGCATGCAGCTGCGCGAGGCGTTCAACCACCGGGAGGAAAGCCAGTGACCACCGAATCCGTGCTGCGGCCCGCCGCGGAACAGCAGTACGCCGCCGAGCTCGCGGCCTTGGCGGCGGCGGACGACCGGCCCCGCCCGCCGCAGTGGCGGATGTCGCCGCAGGCGGTGGTCACCTACGTGCTCGGCGGCACGCTCGCGGACGGCACCGTGATCACGCCGAAGTACGTCGGCGACCGGCGGCTGGTCGAGATCGCCGTCGGCACGCTGGTCACCGACCGGGCGTTGCTGCTGGTCGGCGTGCCGGGCACGGCGAAGTCGTGGCTGTCGGAGCACATCGCGGCGGCGGTGAGCGGCAACTCGACGCTGGTCGTGCAGGGCACCGCGGGCACGGGCGAGGACCAGGTCCGCTACGGCTGGAACTACGCGCGGCTGATCGCCGAGGGGCCGTCCGAGGCGGCGGTGGTGGCGAGCCCGGTGATGACGGGGATGCGCGAGGGCGCGGTCGTCCGGGTCGAGGAGCTGACCCGGATGCCCGCCGAGGTGCAGGACTCGTTCATCACGATCCTGTCCGAGAAGACGCTGCCGATCCCGGAGCTGGGCGTGCAGGTGCAGGCCGTGCCGGGGTTCACCGTGATCGCCACCGCGAACGACCGCGACCGCGGCGTGAACCAGATGTCGTCGGCGCTCGCCCGCCGCTTCAACACCGTCGTGCTGCCGCCGCCCGCGACCGAGGACGACGAGGTGGAGATCGTGTCGGCGCGGGCCGCCCAGCTCGGCCGGGCGTTGCGGCTGCCCGCCGAGCCGCCGGCGTTGGAGGAGGTGCGCCGGGTGGTGCGGATCTTCCGCGAGCTGCGCAACGGGTCCACTGTGGACGGACGCACGCAGCTGAAGAAGCCGAGCGGCAGCCTGTCCACGGCCGAGGCGATCTCGGTGGTGACCAGCGGCATGGCGTTGGCCGGGCACTTCGGCGACGGCACGATCACCGCCGACGAGCTGGCGTCCGGCCTGCTCGGCGCGGTGGTGAAGGACCGCGTGTCGGACACGGCGGCGTGGCAGGAGTACCTGGAGGCGGTGGTGAAGGAGCGCGCCGAGTGGCGTGACCTGTACCGGGCGTGCCAGGACACGGTGGGCTGATGGCGCGCGACCAGCCCTTGCCGGAACGGGTGACGCTGCTCGGTATCCGGCATCACGGTCCGGGTTCGGCGCGCATGGTCGCGGCGGCGTTGGCGGCCGTGCGGCCGGAGGTGGTCCTGATCGAGGGACCACCGGAGGGTGACGCCCTGTTGCCGCACGTGCCGAACCTGACCCCGCCGGTGGCGTTGCTGCTGCACGACGAGGCGGAGCCGGCGCGGGCCGCGTTCTGGCCGTTCGCCGAGTTCTCGCCGGAGTGGCGGGCGATGACGTGGGCGCAGGCCAACGGCGTCCCGGTGCGGTTCTTCGACCTGCCGGCCGCCGCCTCCCTGTCCGACCCCGAGACACCCGAGACACCCGAGACACCCGACTCCCCCGACACTCCCGACACCTCTGACTCCCCCGAGAACGCACCGAAGGCGGCGCTCGACCCGCTCGGCACGCTGGCCGAGGCGGCGGGTTTCGACGACCCCGAACGCTGGTGGGAGGACGTGGTCGAGCACCACACCGACCCGCGTGACCTGGCCGAGGCGGTCGCGGAGGCGATGGGCGCGCTGCGGGAGGAGTTCGCCGACCAGGTGGACGTCCGCACGTTGCGCCGGGAAGCCGCGATGCGACAGAACGTCCGGCAGGCGTTGAAGGACGTCGAGGGCCCGATCGCGGTGGTGGCCGGCGCGTGGCACGTGCCCGCGCTGCGCACCCTGCCGCCCGCGTCGGTCGACGCCGCGGCGCTGAAGGGCTTGCCGCGCAAGAAGATCTCGGGCACGTGGGTGCCGTGGAGCCACGGTCGGCTGGCGGCGTCGTCCGGTTACGGCGCGGGTGTCGCTTCGCCGGGTTGGTACGCGCACTTGTGGGAGTGCGCCGAACGCGGCGACGCCGTGCCGCGGTGGTTCGCGAAGGCGTGCGCGGTGTTGCGGGCCGAGGACTTGCCCGCGTCGACGGCGAGCGCGGTGGAGGCGGTGCGGCTGGCGGACGCGTTGGCGGCGATGCGCGGGCGGCCGTCGCCGGGGCTTTCGGAGGTGATGGAGGCGTCGCTGGCGGTGTTGTGCGGCGGTGACGCGACCCCGCTCCGCTTGGTGCACGAGCAGTTGGTGGTCGGTGAGCGGTTGGGCGTGGTGGGCGACGACGTCCCGACGTCACCGCTGGCCGCGGACCTGGCGCGGTGGCAACGCCGGCTGCGGATGCCGGCCAGTGCGGCGATCAAGCCGATGCGCTTCGACCTGCGCAAGGACACCGATCGCGAACGCTCGAAGTTGTTGCGGCGCTTGGAAGTCCTCGACGTCCCTTGGGGCACGCCGGACACGACCCGGACCCTGGGCACGTTCGCCGAGGCCTGGCAGCTGCACTGGCGGCCGGAGTTCGCGGTCGCGCTGGCCGTCGCCGCGCGGCACGGCACGACGGTCGAATCCGCCGCCCGGACCGTGTTGATCGCCCGTGCCGCGGCGGCCACCCGGGTGGTCGACGCCGCCGAAGCGCTGAGCCAGGCCGTGGGGTGCGAGATCCCGGAGGCCGTCGCCGCGTCCCGCCAAGCCCTGGACCGCTGCGCCGCCGCCGCGACCGACGCCCTGGAACTCCTGTCCGCCCTGCCGGACCTGGCGACCACCGTCCGCTACGGCTCGGTGCGCGGCACGGACCCGGAACTGCTTCGCGTTGCGCTGCACGGATTGCTGGCCCGCGGCGCGGTCGGCCTGCCGCTCGCGTGCCGAGGCGTGGACGAGGACACGGCGGAACGGGCGGTCAAGGCGGTCGAGGGCGCGGACGACGCGGTGCGCCTGGCCGCCGACGACGAGCACCGCGACACGTGGCAGCGCGCGCTGAAATCGCTGGTCGCGATGCCCGACGCGCACGGCCTGCCGACCGGCCGGGCGACGCGCCTGCTGTGGGAAACGGGCGCCCTGGACTCCGACGAAGTCGCCACCCGCCTGCACCGCGCGGTCTCGCTGGCGGCCGGCGCGACCGCGTTCGTGGCGGGCTTCCTGCGCGGGTCGGCCGCGCTGCTCACCGCCGATCCACGCCTGTTCGGCGTCGTGGACGAGTGGCTGACCGGCCTGTCGGGCGCGGATTTCGCCGCCGCGCTGCCGCTCCTGCGCCGCGCGGTGGGTGATTTCAGCCCGGCCGAGCGCCGGATGCTCGGCGACCGGGTCAAGGGCACGGTGGCGGGCGGTGCGATGGCGGCGGGCGACTGGGACGAAGAGCTCGCGGCACGTCTTGCCGGCCACGTGCGCGATCTGCTGGGTGCGGGCACGTGACGCGCGTGGCCACGCGGCAGAGGCAGGGGCAGGAGGTGGCGGGCGGAGTGCGGGGTGAGGCGGGCGGGGTGCGGGGTGAGGCGGCCCGTGGTCGGGAGGCGGTGGGTCGGGAGGCGGTGGGTCGGGGTCGTGGGGTGGGCGGGGTCGGGGGGTTGGGACGGGTGGTGGTTGTCGGGGCTCCTCATGTTTTAACCGAGGGGCGGTAACAGTGTTTCCGTACATTTTCGGGCGATGATCACCCGATGGTGTGACTGAGGGCCCTGGGGTGGCCGGGATGGCAGGTGGGCGCGTGACGCAGGATATCGCGGTTGAGCGGCAGCGGCGGTGGAGGTTGTTGTTGGGTGGGGCGGCCGGGGATCTCGGTGCGCTCAGCGAGGACGACCAGCGGCGGGATTCCGCGTTGACCGGGTTGTACGGCGGTGGTGGGGACGCGGTGGACGCCGGTGGCAAGCGCGGTGCCGGGTTGGGTGGGTCGTCGCCCGTCCTGCACCGGTGGTTGGGCGATGTCCGCACGTACTTCCCCAGCTCGGTCGTCCAGGTGATGCAGAAGGACGCCGTGGAACGCCTGGGCCTGCGCCAACTGCTCCTCGAACCGGAACTGCTCTCCAGCGTCGAGCCGGACGTGAGCCTGGTCGGCACGCTGGTCTCGCTCTCCCGCGCCATCCCCGAACGCACCCGCGAGACCGCCCGCGCCGTGGTGCGCAAGGTGGTCGAGGACATCGAGCGCAAGCTCGCCGACCGCCTCCTGGCCGCCGTGCACGGCGCGATCGACCGGTCCCGCCGCACCAGCCGCCCGCGGCTGTCCGATGTGGACTGGAATCGCACGATCCGCAAGAACCTGCGCCACTACCAGCCCGACCAGCGCACGGTGATCGTGCAGGACCTGGTCGGCAACAGCAGGCGCAGCCGCCAGGCCTCGCTGCGGGACGTGGTCCTGCTGGTCGACCAGTCCGGCTCGATGGCCGAGTCGGTCGTCTACTCCGCCGTGCTCGGCGCCTCGCTGGCCTCGTTGAAGGCCGTCGACACGAAGCTGGTCGTGTTCGACACCGAGGTGGTGGACCTGACCGAGCAGCTCAAGGACCCGGTGGACCTGCTGTTCTCCACCCAACTGGGTGGCGGCACGGACATCAACCGCGCCGTCGCCTACGGCCAGTCGCTGGTCCGCCGCCCGACGGACACCGTCATGGTGCTGATCAGCGACCTGTACGAGGGCGGTGTGGCGCGGGAGTTGCAGCGGCGCGTGCGGGAGTTGGTGCAGAGCGGGGTGACGGTGGTGGTGCTGCTCGCGTTGTCCGACGGCGGCACGCCCGCCTACGACCACGAGCTGGCCGCGAAGCTGTCCGAGCTGGGCGCGCCGGCGTTCGCGTGCACCCCGGACCGGTTCCCGGACCTGCTGGCCACGGCCCTGCGCCGCGAGGACGTCGCCGCGTGGGCCGAGCAGAGCGGGATCCCGGTGGGCCGGTGAGCCTCAGCGGATGACGATCCGGCCGAGCGTCGTGAACGGCGCGCCCCTGGTCAGCACGGCGGTCCGGCCGCGCGGGTCGGGTCCGGCCAGCCACACCCGGCCGCCGCGGCGGATGTTCTCGCGGACGCGTTCGGGGATCTCGGCCAGCCGCAGGAACGTCCGGTCGGAGCCCGCCGTCTCCAGGTACGTCTGCCGCCCGACGCGGGTGCGCCCCGGCACGAAGTGCACCGAGACGGCGTGCCGGGGGTAGGTGTCGAGCAGCCGCCGCAGGGCGCGCCGCGAGAAGAAGTGCCGCAGCCCGGGCACGGCGAGCTCCACGCACAGCGGTGTGAGCACGAACACCCAGCGCGACCCGGCCCACTCCGAGACGACCCACAGCGTCAGGAAGGCGAACACCGCCAGCCCGAGGAACCCGACCGCGCGGCGATCCGCACTGGTCAGGCACTTGTCCACCCAAGCCTCGCCCACCACCGCTCCCAGCAAACCAGAAGTCCCCCCGGTGGGTAACCGAATAGATGATCACCAAACTCACCGGCGGACGACCTTCGCCGGGAACAGCTTCGGCACGCCGCGGAACGTGACCACGGTGTTCCCGGCGCGGTCGGGGGCGACGACCCACGCGCGCCGGTGCCGGTTGATCCGCCCGCGGGCGAGGGGTCCGGCGCTGACGTCCAGCACGAGCGGCCGCGGTCCGTGCACGACGAGCAGCCCGCCGCGCCAGTGGATGCGCACGTAGACCCACGCGTGCTCGCCGAGGACCTCGGGCAGCACCTGCCGCCGCGTCAGCCCGAACCCGAGGACGAGCACGGAGAACAGCAGCAGCACGAGCGGCAGGGCGGACGACACGGTGAACACGAAGATCAGCGCGAGCTGGAGCACGAACGCGAGCGCGCCGACCACGACCCAGCCGAACGCCCGCCGGCCCGCGATCTCCATGCAGTACCGGGTCCACCGGTCGTCGAGGGCCGCTCCCCGGGTGGACGGCTTGTTCGGCACGACCACGAGCCACCTCCGCCAGGCGTGCCAAGGTTACGACGAACGCGCGGCCCGCCGAATCGGCCAACCGGACCGAACCGCAGACCGACCGGGGCGACCCGAGGGCCGACCGGGGCGATCCGAGGGCCGACCGGGGCGATCCGCGGCGCTCTTCCCGCGCGCCTGGTCGGCACGGCCGCGGCGGACCCCCTAACCTGCCTGGACGACTCCGGCCCGGCGGAGCGCCGGTAAGCCGGTCGTGGGACTACCGCCGCGGGGCCCATCAAGTTAGGCTGGCCTAAGTTGGGAGGTGAGCGGGTGAACGAGACACGTCGTCCGCCGGCGCCGCATCCGGCGGAGCGGGCCCGCACGATCGCCGCCCGTGGTGGGCGCGCGGCCCTGCTGCCCTCCGGCGGCACGGAGAACCGGATCACCCCGGTGCTGCACCACGTCCACGCGGACGGTGACGCGACGATCGTGCTGCCCGACGGGCACCCGCTGGTCGAGGCCGCGCGCGGGACCGAGGTGACCGCGATGCTGGAGCTCGCCGACCAGGCGCCCGTGCAGCTGCGCGAGCCGGTCCGAGGGCTGCTGTGGATCACCGGTTGGCTGCGCACGCTCACGCCGGGGGAGGCGCGCGAGGCGAGCCTCCAGGTCGCGGAGGCGCGGCCGGACCCGCGGCTGCTCGACGTCGGGCACGGCGCGTCGGCGCTGCGGCTCTCGCCCGCGTCGCTGGTGGTGGCCGACGCGGAGGGCACCACGTCGTTGCGGCCGGAGCTGTTCGCGCAGGCGGAGCCGGACCCGTTCGCCGCGCACGAGGACCACTGGCTGCGCCACCTGGAGCTGTCGCACCGGGACGTGGTGGGCCTGCTCTCCCAGCACCTGCCGGAGGAGCTGAGGGGCGGTCACGTGCGCCCGCTCGGCCTGGACCGCTTCGGCCTGCGGCTGCGGGTGGAGATGGCGGACTCCGACCACGACGTGCGGATCGCGTTCTCCCGCCCGGTGGGCACGGCGCAGGAGCTGGCCGCGGAGCTGCGTCGCCTGATGGGCTGCCCTTTCCTGGCCCAACGCCGGTGACGCCCGCGCGGTTAACGTAGGGGCGTGATCGAAGACCTCGACGCCCGGACGCGCCGCGGCTACCGGCTGGAACTGCTGCTCGTCTTCGCCGTGACGCTCGGGTTGTCCGGGGCGCGCAGCCTGGTGCGGCTGCTCGACAGCCTGCTCGACCCCGTGCCGCTGAACGAGCAGAAGGTCGCGATCAACGTCCCGCAGGCGCGGTTCGACCTGCTCGACCTGATCGCGCAGCTGCTGGGCGTCGTGCAGCTGGCCGCGTGGGGCGGGCTCGGCCTGTACCTGCTGTGGCAGGGCGGGATCAAGCTGAAGGCGCTCGGGCTGGACCGGACCCGCGTCGGGCCGGACGCGCTGGGCAGCCTCGGGCTGGCGGCCGTGATCGGCGTTCCGGGGCTGGTGTTCTACCTGGTCGCGTGGAACCTGGGGTTGAACCTGGCCGTGCTGCCGTCCACGTTGGACTCCTCGTGGTGGCGCAGCGCGGTGCTGGTGCTGTCCGCGGTGGGCAACGCGTGGGCGGAGGAGGTGCTGGTCGTCGGGTACTTCATCACCCGGCTGCGGCAGCTCGGGTGGCGGGAGAACACGGCGTTGCTGGCCAGCGCGGTGCTGCGCGGCTCGTACCACCTGTACCAGGGGTTCGGCGGGTTCATCGGCAACGTGGTGATGGGCCTGGTGTTCGGCAAGGTGTGGCAGCGCACGAACCGGCTGTGGGTGCTGGTGGTGGCGCACGCGCTGCTCGACGTGGTCGCGTTCGTCGGCTACACGCTGCTGCGCGGGCACGTGTCCTGGTTGCCCTGAGGTCCTCCGCGCGAACGACGCCCGGTCAGCCGCGAGGCGGACGCGTGGCGACAGCCGCTCCCGACAGCATCAGGTGACCCGACAAGAGGGGGGACCTGATGCGCACCACAGCACTCGCCGTCGCGGCCGTCGCGACTCTCGGTCTGGCCGCGCCCGCGGCCGCCGACACCGGCTTGCGGATCACGATGCCCGAGCTGAGCGGCCGGCACGCCGTCGGCACGACCGAGCTGCACCTGGTCGACCGGCGGCCGGACCCGTGGCGACCGGCGGAGGACCGGGAGGTGATGGTCACCGTCACCTACCCGGCGCACGGCTCCGGCGGCGGACGCGCGCCGTGGATGACCTCGGGCGTGGCGGCGGCCGTCGACCGGGAGGCGGGGCTCCTCGACATCCCGTCCGGCGCGGTCGACTGGGGTTCGACCCGGCGGCACGCCCGCACCGGCGCGCCGGTCCTCGGCCGGTGGCCCGTCGTGCTGCACTCGCCCGGTTTCGGCTCGGCGCGGGAGCTGGGCGCGGGTCTCGTCGACGACCTGGCGAGCCGCGGGTACGTCGTCGTCTCGATGTCGCACACGCACGAGTCGCTCGCGGTCGAGTTCCCCGACGGGCGGGTCGAGCCGCCGATGATCGACGAGGACGACCCCACCCAGTTCAAGACCGCGCTCGACGCGCGGGTGGCCGACACCCGGTTCGTGCTCGACCAGCTGGGTTCGATCGCGCGCGGGCACAACCCGGACGCCGAACGCGACCCGTTGCCGCGCGGGCTCGGCCGTGCGCTGGACCTGTCGCGGGTCGGCATGTTCGGCCACTCGTACGGCGGGTTCACGGCGGGCGAGACGATGGTGCACGACCGGCGGATCGACGCGGGGATCAACGTGGACGGCGCCATGTCCCACGGCTTCGGTGACGGCTACCGGCCGGGCGAGGTCGTGACGCGCGGGCTGGACCGGCCGTTCATGCTGGTGGGCGCGGACTTCGTGGACCCGGTGACGGGCGGGCGGGTCGAGCACTCGCACCTGACGCCGGAGTTCGACCCGACGTGGGCGGACTTCTGGGTGAACCAGCGCGGGTGGAAGCGCGACCTGCACTTCGACGGGGCGACGCACTACAGCTTCACCGACCTGCAGTTCGCCGTGCCGCAGCTGGGCGGGGTGATCAGCCCGGACAAGCAGCGGGAGCTGGTGGGCGAGATCGACGCGACCCGGTCGTCGGCCGCGCAGCACGAGTACTTCGCCGGGTACTTCGACCTGCACCTGAAGGGGCGCGACACCGGGCTGTTCCGGGGCGACTCGCCGCAGCACCCCGACGTGCGGTTCATCGTCTGAGCGTTCGACCCGGGTCAGTGGACGAGGAGGAAGCGGGAGGTGGTGCGGGCGGCGGCGGTGACGACGGTGCGGGCGACGCCGGCCGAGTCCAGCAGGGTCTCGTCCAGGTCGGCGACGGCCAGGGCGGCGTTCTCGGCGATCCGGGCGGCCGGTTCCGACAGGGCGGCGGCGAAGGCGCGCCAGCCGGCGATCTCCTCCGGGCCGCCGGCGGCGTCCCGCGCGAGCAGGGCGCCCACCTCGGCCAGGCCCACGCCACCGCCGCGGATCACGCCCTCCTGCACCGCGCTGTCCACCGCGCGCACGGCCCGCCGCACCTTCTCCACGTCAGCGGCGGGCGCCCGGATGAGAGCGGCGGTGTGACCGCGGTTCGCCCCGGGGTGGGCCAGCACCGTTGTGGCCCGTTCGGTCACCACGACCCTCGCCGCGCGGCCCAACGACGACTTCAACGCCGGGTCGCTCCCCCAGTACGGGTAGTGGATCGCGCCGCCGACCACGCGCTGGAGCCGCTCCACCTCGTCCAGCTCGGCGGTCACCGCGACCACGTCCCGCGTCCCGCCCACCCGCAGCAGCTCGGCGAGCTCCGCGTGCGGCAGCATCTCGCAGACCACGAGCAGCGGGTGCTCGCCGAGCTCCAGCCCTCCCGTCAACCGGTCGACGTCGGTCAGCCGACCGGCGGCCAGCAACACCCAGGCGTCCTGCAGCACGACGGTGCCGCCGACGGTGTCGGTGACGAACCGGTCGGACGCGTAGCCGCGGTCCAGGCGCAGGCCGCGGTGGAACTCGAGCTCCAGCTCGAACCGCTTGCTCTCCTCGACCAGGACGGGGCCGACGGCCACGGACCCGACGAGCCGCCCGACCTCGGGGTCACCTGAAGCGGTGGTGGCCAGCAGGGTCAGCTCGTCCGGCTGCAACGGCCGCGCCAGCGACAGTTCGATCAGCTCGTCCGCACGGGCGGCGGCGGCCGTGACGCCGCGCAGCAGCCGCACCGGGTGGTGCCCGTCGCGCATCGCGTCGACCAGCCCGCCGATCGCGCCGCGCGCCACGGCCACCGCCGACGCCGCGCCGTCACCGGCCTCCCGTCGGACCTCCCGCACCAGGTCGCGCACGTACCCGGCGCCGAGCCGGTCACGCGGGTCGTCCGGCTCGAACGCGTCCGCGATCGCCGACGCGTCGGACAGCTCCACCGGCCGCCGGTCGACGAACACCACGGCCCGCCGCCCCATCGGGCCCAGCGTCCGGCACACCGGCTCGGCGGCGGCCCGGAAACCACGCGCCACCAGCAACTGCGCGGACGTGTACGACGCCGTGCCGCGCGGCCGACGTCCCGAGGAGCCACCGGCGCGGGCGATCCGCAGCGGCTGCGACGAGCCGTGCGCGAAGTACTGCGGCGTCTGGTCGGGGCGCCTGGCGCGCACCTCGGCCTGCGCGTACTTGAACAGCTCGTCGACGTCGATCCACCCGTCGCCGTCGAGGTCGGCGCCGCCGCCTGCCAGGCCCTCGATCAGCACGTCGGTGAACAGCGACGCGAGCGGCGCGTCCAGGGACAGCGAGTCCTGCTCGAACGCGTACTCGTACGCGTTGGACGCGGTCATCACCACGTACCCGGAGCCCGCCCCGTCCAGGCCCCCGCCGTCGAGCACGCCGGTCCCGCCCGCCTTGAAGCCCTCCACGAACGCGCCGCTGAAGCAGCAGTCCAGCAGCAGGACCCGCCCGGACGCCCGGCAGTCCTCCAGCTGCTCGTTGAGGAACGAGCGCGGTATCGCGGTGCCGGCGGGCCGGTCCTGCACGGTGTTCGACGCGGCGAAGTACAGCCGCCGCGCGGGGGTGGTCAGGCCGTGGCACGAGAAGTACAGCAGCACCAGGTCGTCGGCCTCGCGCGGCGCGAGCAGGTCCTCGACCGCGCGCCGGATCTCGTGGTCGGCGCGGTCCCGCAGCACCTCGACCGTCGTGAAGCCGCCGACGTCCGGGTCCTCCAGCACGGCGGCGAGCCGTTCCACGTCCTGCTCCGGCGCGCGCAGCCGGCTCAGCCGGACGTCCTCGTACTCGCCGGTCGCCACCAGGAGCGCGTGCCGGCCCACCTCACCCCTCGCCCTCGTGCTCGCGCAGCCACGCCTCCAGCAGCGCCTTCTGCGAGCGGGCGTCCACGCCCTCGACGGTGATCTCGTCGTCACGGGTCTTGATCGTCACCTTGCGCGCGCTGCCGCGCTGCACGAACGACGTGACCACGGACGCGACCGCGGCGGCCACCGCGGCGGGCAGCGCGCCGTTGAGCACGAGCTCGGCGACGGTCGCGCCCGCGCCGCTCTTGGAGCCCTCCGGCGACGCGGCGGGCGCGGGCCGCGCGTCGACCTTCGCGCCCCTGACCAGCTCTTGCAGCAACTGGCTCGTCGCCGAGGCGGCGTGGCCAGGCGCGTCGACGAACAAGCGGAAGTCCGACACTGATCCTCCCCCGGTAGAACACGATCATCCCGCAACCGCACCCCCGGACCGGTAGTCCACGTGACAACGCAACGTTCACAAAGCCCCAGCACCCGATCACGCAATGAATCGCCGTTCGAAGGCGGTCATACGATCGAGTCTCGCCGGAACAGGCCACTCAGAGCTGCTGATCCGACCGACCTCGGGTTACCCTCGATCCGTGACTGCGCACATCGCCCAGACCGCGTCCACCGACGGCGAGCCGGCAGCGGCGCCCCGCGTCGACAGCGAAGTCGGACCCCTGCGCACGGTGCTGCTGCACCGTCCCGGCGCCGAGCTCAAGCGGCTGACCCCGCGCAACAACGACCAGCTGCTGTTCGACGGCGTGCCGTGGGTCGACCGGGCCCAGGAGGAGCACGACGCGTTCGCCGAGCTGCTGCGCGGGCGCGGCGTCGAGGTGCTGCTGCTGGCGGACCTGCTGGTCGACGCGCTGCACGACGACCGGGCCCGGATCGCGGGGATCCACAGCGCGGTCAACGAGCGGCGGCTGGGCATCGACCTGGCCGACGCGCTGCGCTCGCACCTGGCCTCGATCAGCCCCGACCAGCTGGCCACCGCGCTGATGACCGGGATGACGTTCGAGGAGCTGCCCGCCGCCGAGGGCGCGTCGCTGGTGCGCAAGATGCACCACCCGATCGACTTCGCCGTCGACCCGCTGCCGAACCTGCTGTTCACCCGCGACTCGTCGGTGTGGGTCGGCGACCGGGTCGCGATCACGTCGCTGGCGCTGCCCGCGCGCGACCGGGAGACCGCGCTGACCGACCTGATCTACGCCTACCACCCGCGGTTCCGCCGCACCGGCCGCGCGTACGGCGCGCACTCCGCGCCGGTCGAGGGCGGTGACGTGCTGCTGCTCGCGCCGGGCGTGCTGGCGATCGGCGTCGGCGAGCGGACCACGCCCGCGGGCGCGGAGTCGTTCGCCCGGTCCGCGCTGGCCGACGGCCTGGCGCACACCGTGCTGGCGGTGCCGATCACGCAGGAGCGGGCGACCATGCACCTGGACACCGTGTGCACGATGGTCGACCGGGACGCCGTGGTGATGTACCCGGCGGTGCGGGACAACCTGTTCGCCTACCCCGTGCGGTCCGACGGCGGGGGCGGCGTCGTGGTCGAGGACCGGCGGCCGTTCCTGGAGGCGGCGGCCGACGCGATGGGCATCGAGCGGCTGCGCGTGATCGACACCGGGCTCGACCCGGTGACCGCCGAGCGCGAGCAGTGGGACGACGGCAACAACACGCTGGCCGTCGGCCCCGGCCTGGTGGTGGCCTACGAGCGGAACGTGGAGACGAACGCGCGCCTGGAGGACGCGGGCGTCGAGGTGATCCGGATCAGCGGCTCCGAGCTGGGCTCCGGCCGCGGCGGACCGCGCTGCATGTCGTGCCCGATCGACCGCGCGCCGCTCGTCTGAAACGTAACGGAAAGGCTTGCCTAAGCTTTCTTCGGCAACCCTTTCCTTACCTTCGTAAGCCTTACCTGAAATGCATTAAAGCGCACTTTCGGTTATTCTGCGAGTATGGCTGTCAACTTGAAGAAGATTACCGCCGCGCGTTCCTCGAAGTTCCACGACCTGCTTCAGGAGCAGGTGCGCAACGAGTTCACGGCCTCGCAGCAGTACGTGGCCATCGCGGTCTGGTTCGACGCCGCCGACCTGCCGCGCCTCGCGTCGCACTTCTACAAGCAGGCGCTGGAAGAGCGCAACCACGCCATGATGATCGTGCAGTACCTGATGGACAGCGGACTGCCGGTGGCCATTCCCGGTGTGGACGACGTGCGCAACGACTTCACCGCGCCGCGCGAGCCGGTCGCGCTCGCGCTGGAGCAGGAGAAGAAGGTCACCGAGCAGATCGTCACGCTCGCCAAGACGGCCCGCGACGAGGGCGACTACATCGGCGAGCAGTTCCTCCAGTGGTTCCTGAAGGAGCAGGTGGAGGAGGTCGCGTCGATGAGCACGCTGCTCACCGTGATCGACCGCGCCGACGGCAACCTGTTCCACGTGGAGGCCTTCCTGACCCGCGAGAGCGTGGGCGAGGAAGCCGACAACGGCACGCCGCGCGCCGCGGGTGGCGCCCTGTAAAGGGCCCGCACAGGCCGACCCGCCGACAGCGGACGACGCCCGTCACCCTTGGGGGTGGCGGGCGTCGCGGTCAGTTCAGGCAGCCGTGGCCTTCCCTGGTCAGGCCGATGCCGGTGAGGGTGTCGCCCGCGTCGCGGAAGTAGAACCACGACCAGGTCCCGCTCTCCGCCGCCCGGACGAACCCGTGCGGTGTCTGCTCCACGTCCGGGTAGACCTCGTGCATGCGGGCCCGCGAGTCGCCGAGGCGCAGGCCCTCCGGGGTGCGGGCGCCCGACTCGACCCGGAGGTCCACCGCGACGCCGTCGTGCAGGCCCACCCAGCCCTCCACGGTCCGCAGCTCGTGCACCGGGCACGAGAACTCCGGCTCGGTCATCTCCTCGCCGACCTCGCCGGTGGCCTTGAGCTGCTCCAACGACATCCCCAGCCGCACCGCGCCGATGCCGCGGGCGTCGAGCACGGCCGCGTCACCCGCCCCGGACGTGCCGCTCACGTTCGTGACGGGTGGCACGACCTGCGGCGCGGACGACTCGCAGGCGGTCAGCAGCAGGGTTGCCGCCACCACGACCAGCCACTTCATCCGTCCATCCTCCCGCTCGGCCCCACCCGCGGCAGGATCAGCTGAAGCAGGCCTGACCCCGACGGGCCAGCGACGTGCTGCCCCGGAACGTGTACCTCACGTCGTCGCTCACCCACACCTTGAAGGCGGCCGTCACTCCGCCGCCATCCTCCCAAGGCTCGCCGCTCGGGTAGGTCTCGGCGAGCCGCGGGTCGGCCGGGCCGATGTCGACCGGCAGGCCCTCCGCAGTCACGGCGCCGTGGTTCATCAAGATCGCCATGAGGCCCTGGCCGTCTTGGATCCACGCGGAACCGTTGCCGGACTTGAGCGGGTACATGTCGCACATGGCGCTCATCCGCAGCGTCGGCTCCCCGACCAGGCCGGTCGCCACGAGCTGCTCGCGCGTCATGCCGAGCTTGACCGCGCCGAACGCGGAGTGGCCGAGCACCGGCGTCGTGTCCACCACCACGGTCTCCTGCACGGTGCTCGTCACCGTCGACCGCACCGTGACGGTGCTCGGCGCGACGGCCGACGCGCTCGACGTGGCCGACGCGCTCGACGGCGCGGTGGTCGTGACCGCCGTCGTGGTCGTGGCCGACGCCGACGACGCCGAGCCGATCGACGCGTCCGTGCCCGCCGTGCACCCCACCAGCGCCAGACCCGCGACCACCAGCACCACGGCACCCCTGACCTTCATCGCTGTTCCCCCTGCTGCGCGCAGTCGGCGGTGAGCCGCTGCATCCGAATACCGACGACCCGCTCCGCGTCCAGCGCGAACACGTACATCCAGCCCACGTCACCGGTCATGGAGACCTGGTAACCACCGTGGGTCGGCTCCCCCTGCGGGTACTGCGCCTTCACCTGCTCCAGCGTCGAGCCGACGCCGATCCCCTTCGACGTCGTGCCGGCCGCGGGCAACGTGATGCGCACGACGCCCTGTCCCGGCGCCACGAGCACGGCGTTCGCGGTGCCCGGGTCGCTCGTCCACGTGAACGCCGCGCACTCGCCACCGGGCGCCCCGGTCACCAGACCGGTGGCCGCCACCTCCTGCGCGGTCATGCCGAACTTCACCGCGCCGTACCCCACGTTCGGCCGCGTCGGCCCCACGGTCACCACCACCGTGACCGTCTCCACCACGGTGTGCGGTGGCGGCGCGACCTCCGTCCCGCCGGCGGGCGTCGCCGTCGTGGCGGTCGTGGTGGTGGTCGGCAGCACGGCCGGGTCCACCGGCGGCAGGCTCAACGAGCCGCCGAGCGCCGTCACGCCCCACCCGCTCGCCACCAGCGCGACCGCCGTGACCGCGCCCACCACCGCGGTCCGCCGGTGACGCGCCCGGCGCGCACCCGCCACGACCACCTCGGTCGCGTCCGGCCTGGGCCGCACGTCCAACCGGTCGTCGTGCAGCAACCGGCCCAGCTCCTCCTCGAGGTTCACCCCGCGTCCCCCAGTCGTGCGCGCAAGGTCGCCATCGCCTTGCTGTTCTGGCTCTTGACCGTGCCCGCGGACACGCCGAGCGTGCGGGCGATCTCGGCCTCGGACAGACCGTCGTAGAAGCGCAGCACGACCACGGCGCGCTGACGCGGCGGCAGCGACCGCAGCGCCTGCCACAGCGGCTCGTGCTCCAGGCGGTCGTGCCCGGCCGCGGCCACCCCGTCGGGGAACTCCGCCACCAGGTCCTCACGCCGCCGACGGCGCCACCGGCTGGTGTTGGCGTTCGCCATGGACCGCCGCACGTACGCCAAGGGGTCGCCCTTGCGCAGCACCGCCGCCCACCGCGCGCCGACCTTCTCCAGCACGGTCTGCACCAGGTCTCCCGCGTCGTGCGGGTTGCCGGTCAAGGCGTGCCCGTAGCGCAACAGGCCCGGTAACGACATCCGCACGAAGTCGGCGAAGTCGGCCGTCGTCCCCCCACCCCGATCGGTGGCTCTTTCCCCCGGCAAGACCGCGGTCACCTCGACAACCCCCTCCGGCGGCGGCCCCTCGGCCACCGTCGGAGAGGACACGTTCGAGAGGGGGTGTCGGTTGCCTCAGACCGAGGTCACAAAACGGGCAACGGCCGGAAGGCGCCGTCGGCGTCCGGCGTGAACTCGTGCACGGCCACCACCGCGTCGGCCGGGATCGGCCCGTAGACGTGCGGGAACCACGGGCCGTCCTCGGTCTCGCCCGGCTCCCACAGCACGGGCAGGCCCTCGGGGTCGATCACCAGCAGCACGAGGTCGTGGCGGTGCGGGTACAGGCGGTTGGCGGGCAGGTGCACCGTCCCGGGGTCCGAGCAGTGCACGAAACCGTCGAGGTCGAGCGGGATCGCGCCGTCCTCGCGGGCCCGCCTCCAGTCCTCCTTCGGGCTGATCCGCAGGATCACTCCGACTCCTCACTTGTCCACAGGACCCTGTGGACAAAGCTGGGGATACCTGTGGACAGGTTCAGCGCAGGGTGATCTGCCGCCCGCGCAGACCGTCGCGCGCCCGCCGTTCCTGCTCGGTGAGCGGCTCGTCGTCGAGGCTGGTCAGGGCGTCCCGCAAACGGTTGCCCAACGCCTCCGCGCCCGGCGCCCACTCGCTGGAGTGCAGCTCGCGGTCCAGGTCCCACACCGGGACCAGCAGGCCGTGCGCGCGGAACGACCCGGCGTACCGGGAGCCCTCGCCCAGGTCGAGCTCGCCGCGCACGGACAGCCGGGCGAGCGCCGCGAGCAGCGTCTCCTCCGGCTCGGGGCGGACCCAGCGCAGGTGCGCCTTGTCGCCCGCGTCCACCCAGTAGGCGGCGGCCACGCCGGGCGCGTCGAGGCGCTCGGTGGGCAGGATCGCGGCGTTGGCGCGCTCCAGGGACAGGGCGACCTCGCCGGCGGGCTCGTTGTCCGGCGGCAGCCACCACGCGAAGTCGGCGTGCAGCTCCGGGCTCAGCGTCGCCTCGACGTCCAGCAGGTCCTGCAGGCGGCCGGGGTTCGAGCCGTCGTCCGGGCCGACGACCGCGAGGGCGTCACCGGTCTTCGCGGTCTGCGCCCACCGCACGGCGCGCGCCAGGTCGCGGCTGAGGTCGCCGGACCGGGTCTGCACCTGCAGGCCGACGAACGCGGTGCCGTCCGAGCGCACCAGGCCCGCCGCCGCCATCGGCAGCACGGTCGCCAGCACGACCTCACGACCGCCGTCGGTCGCCTTGAGCGGCAGCTTCACCGTCGCCGAGGGCACGAACTCGCGCAGCGCGATCAGCTCCGCCTCGGCGGCCAGGCCCTGGAACGGTCGGGAGACGATCACATCCGCCGCGCCGCCCGCCGAACCGTGGCAGGCCTTGTAGCGCTTGCCGGAGCCGCACGGGCACGGCTGCCGCGGGTTGACGCCGTCCGCCGGCTTGTTCTTCACGGCTGTCCGCTTCGCCACCGCGCCTCCTCGGTCTCAGGGCTGGTCGGGCGTCAAGTTATCCGCAAGGTGCTCGCGCGTCTCCTCCGGGTTGTTGGTGGCGAGGAACCGGACGCCGCGCTCACGGCACAACGCGATGTCGGCCGGGTCGTCCACCGTCCACACGTAGGCGCCCTCTCCCCTGCCCGGGTGACGTCTGAGCAGGTGAACTCCCGGTCCGGCGTAGTCGGCGAAGTGGGGCTTGGTCCTCGGCCACAGCCGGTCGTAGAGCAGGACCGTGGGCACCTCGGGCCTGAGCTTCTTGAACCGGTGCACGGCGAAGACGGAGAACGACATCATCACCGCGTCGACCCGGTGGCGGCCCAGCTCCTCGGCGAGGCGGCGCTCGACCAGGCCCCGGTACCGGACGGGGTGCTTGGTCTCGACGAACAGCCGCTTGCCGTGGTCGGCGGCGAGGCCGAGCAGCGCGTCCAGGGTCAGCACCTCGGCGGGCTCGCCGCCGTGCCAGCTGCCGAAGTCGTGCCGCCGCAGCTCCTCCAGGGTCATCGCGCTGACCTTGCCCTCGCCGCCGCTGGTGCGGTCGATCGTGCGGTCGTGCACGCACACGAGGTGTCCGTCCCTGGTGAGCCGCACGTCGCACTCCAGCCCGTCGGCGCCCTGCCGCAGGGCCAGCTCGTAGGCGGCGAGGGTGTGCTCGGGGCGGCGGGTGGACGCGCCGCGGTGGGCGATGACGTCAGGTGACACGTCAGGGATGCTCCTGGTGGGGCACGCACGGGGTCAACCTGACTACCCGATGTCACAGCTCGCTGAATATTTGAAACAACAACCACACTCGGATGGACGCGAGCCGCGCTCAAGACCTACCGTCCGTCACCGTGGCATCCTTCGACCAGCACGATCTGGCATTCATCGCGGATCCGTACCCCGCGTTCGCCGCGATGCGCGCGCAGGGCGGGGTGCACTGGCACGAGGACCTGGGCGTGGCGGTGGCGGTGTCGCACGCGGCGGCGTCGGCCGTGCTCAGGCACCGGTCCCTCGGCCGCATCTGGACCGACGCGAAGCCGGTGGACCGGTTCGCGTCGTTCAACCTCCTGCACCGCAACTCGATGCTGGAGAACGAGCCGCCCACGCACAGCCGGCTGCGCAGGCTGGTGGCCGCCGCGTTCGGCCGCGGCCACGTCGAGCGGCTGCGGCCGTGGATCGTCGAGCTGGCCGACCGCCTGGTGGACGAGCTCGTGGCCAAGGTGTCGTCGGAGGGGCAGGCCGACCTGCTGTCCCACGTGGCGGCGCCGCTGCCGGTCGAGGTGATCGCCGAGCTGCTGGGCGTGCCCGCGCGGGACCGCGCGCTGTTGCAGCCGTGGTCGAACGCCATCGTGAAGATGTACGAGTACGACCTGGCCCCGGACAAGCAGGAGGCGGCCGAGCGCGCGGCCGCGGAGTTCGTCGCCTACCTGCGGGAGCTGGTCGCGCTGCGGCGCACGTCGCCCGGTGACGACCTGGTGTCCGACCTCGTGGCGGTCACCGACACCGACGGCGCGAAGCTGACCGAGGACGAGCTGGTGGCGACCGCCGTGCTGCTGCTCATGGCCGGACACGAGGCCACGGTCAACGTCATCGGCAACGGCGTCCAAGCGCTGATGAACCACCCGCACGAGTGGCGACGCCTGGTGAACGACCACGCTCTGCTACCCACGGCGGTGGAGGAGCTGATCCGCTACGACTCGCCGCTGCAGCTGTTCGAGCGCACCGCCACCGAGCCCGTGACCATCGCCGGGTACCGGGTCGAGCCGGGGCAGAAGATCGCCGCGCTGCTGGGCGCGGCGGCCCGCGACCCCGAGGTCTTCACCGACCCGGACACCTTCGACATCACCCGCGACCCGAACCCCCACCTGGGCTTCGGCATGGGCATCCACTACTGCCTGGGCGCGCCCCTGGCCCGCATCGAGGTCCAGGCGGCCCTGTCCTCCCTGATCCGCAAGCTGCCGAACGCGACCCTGGCCGCCGAACCGCGCCGCCGGGCCGAGTTCGTCATCCGGGGCCTGCACGACCTGCCGCTGACGTCCGCGTGATCCGGTGACCCGGTAATCCGGTGGACGGCACGGCAACCGGCCGCCACCCTGCGTCGATGAGGTTGTCGGTGATCGCGCACCCGGTGGTGCGGCACGCGCCGCTGCACCGCGTCCTCGTGCCCGCCGCACGGTTGCGCAACCTCTGGGTGCGGCCCCCTGAGCCGATCGTCGGCACGGCGACGGTGACCGGGTCGCGCGCCGACCTGCTGCGGCTGGGCGCGTTGGTGCGGTTGGCGGCGACCAGTCGGCACAGCGCGCTGTTCGTCCCGGCGCGAGACAACGTGCCGGAGGGAGAGCTGTGGCGGATGGGCTGCGCCCGGCCCGTCGACCTGCTGGTGGTGCGGCGTGACGTCGGGCTGAGGCCGTCGGGGTGGCCCGAGGTGCGGCGGGCGTTGCGGCGGGCGACGGCACGTCCCGCGCGGTTCACGACGCCACCAGCGCGCACGGACGAGGAGTGGCGCGACCGGGAGTGGACCGGGTCGCACCGGATCACCCTCGCCGAGCACGCGGCCACCCTCGTCGTCTCCAGCACGAGCCGCTCGCTGCTCCGCCTCGGCGACCTGTTCACCGAGGCGGGCGAGCTGGTCGCCGCGGACCGGGAGGTCCACCGGCACGGGCACGCGCACCTGACCGGCCTGCGGAGGGTGTTCGCCGAGCCCGACGTGGCGCTCGACGTCTACGGCCGCGACCCGATCTTCCACAAGAGCCGCTGGGCGCGGGCCGCTAGCGCTTGAGCGTGTGCTTCTTCGGCAGCTTGAAGCCGCGTTCGGCCATCACCGCGCGCAGGCGGTCCGGGTAGTCGGTGATGAGGCCGTCCACGCCGTCGTCGATCAGCTTGTGCATGGTGGCCGGGTCGTTGACCGTCCACGGGACGACCTTCAGGCCGTGCGCGTGCGCCTCGTCCACCAGGGCCTTCGTGGTGAACGGGACGTAGTCCGGGTCGCCGACCTTGCCGTTCTGCGGGTTGCCGTGCACCGGGGAGAGCGCGGACGCGCCGAAGCTCTTCACCGCCCTGACCACGCTGCCGTCGAAGTCGGCCAGGTCGAGTCCGCCCGTCCACGGGGAGCCGGGGCGCAGGAACTCGGGCTGCGTCAGCGCGACCAGCGGGAGGCGCGGCTCGGCCTTGCGCCAGAGCATCAGCGTGCCCCAGTCGAACGACTGCACGGTGACGTTGCGGAAGAAGCCGGACCTGCGGATCTCGCGGGCCGTGACCTCGACGAACTGCTCGCGCGGCGCGGTCTCGTGCGGCGCGGCGGCCTCGACCTTGGTCTCGATGTTGAACTTCACGGTGAACGCGCGGTAGTCGCGGGCCAGCGCGAAGACCTCGGCCAACGTGGGCATCCGCGCGCCCGGCGACAGCTCCTGCTCCGGGTACTGCGCCCACCGCCGCGATCCGCAGTCCAGCGTGCGGACCTGCGCGAACGTCAGGTCCTTCACGTACTTGCCCGCGTACGGGAACGCCGGGTCGCCGGGGAACGCGGGCGCGGTGTCGACGCACTTCGCCGGGTTCGTCCTGCGGTCGTGCGTGACGACCTCACGGCCGTCCTTGGTGATCTGGACGTCCAGCTCCAGCGTCGTGACGCCCAGTTCGAGCGCCTTGGCGAACGCCGCCAACGTGCTCTCGACCGTCAGCCCGATCCCGCCGCGGTGGGCTTGGAGGTCGAACTTGCGCCCGCTGTCGGCGTTCGCCACGCCGGAGCTCAGCCCAGAGGTCAGCCCGGAGGTCAGCAGGGTCAGGATCAGTGCCGCCGCGAGTGCCCGCATGGGGTCACGGTGGCACGTGGCAGGTCAGGAGCCCAAGTGCTGGAGGAAGAACGACCACTGAACAGCGGGGAACGCGAGCGTTGCGGCGTCCGGGTTCTTCGAGTCCCGCACGGCGACCGCCGGCCCCGCGAACGCCACCTCGACGCAGTTGGCATTGCTGGCACCGTTGCTCCGGCTGCTCTTGCGCCACGTCACGCCGGAGAGGTCCACTGTGGACACGGCCACCGCCTCTTTCACTCGGCCAGAACCCGTTCGATCAAGGCCACCGAATCCTTCGGGTCCAACGCCCGGGAGGCCACGAAACCGAACGTCAGTCTAGCCTCCCGCAACTCGCGCTCCTGTTCGATGTGCAGCGCCCCGGTGAGGTACTCGATGTACAGGACCCCCGGCTCGTCCGGCCCCGAGAAGCCGAGGAGTGTGAACGCGGTCGCCATGCCGTCGACAACCCCTTGCCCGTTCGACACCACCTGGATCGTCACGTTGGGCAGCTTCGCCATGTCGAGCAGGTGCGCCAACTGCTCCCGCATGACCTCGCGGCTGCCGACCACCTTGCGGAGCGCGGCTTCCTCGACGATCGCGTGCAGGCGCAGCGGGTGGTCCGACTCGGTCAGCCGGTCCTGGCGGATCTGGCGGACCCGGATGTCGTTCTCCAGCCACCGCTTGGTCCGCTTGAGCCGGTGCGCCTCGAACAGCGCGCGCATGTAAGCGGTCGTCTGGAGCAGGCCCGGGATGATCAGCGGCGACAAGTCGCGCACGTGGTCGGCCTCGGTCTCGACGTCGATGTAGCCCTGGTTCTCGATGCCGTAGGTGGTCCACCAGCCGGGCTCGCGGGCCCGCAGCGCCTGGTCGATGAGGTCGGGGTCGTACTGGTCGTAGAGGTCCATCATCGACTTGGCGAGGTGGACGTCGAGGATCGTCTCGCCCTTCTCCAGCCGGTGGAGGGTGGACTTGGTGCGGTAGAGGGCTTTGGCGGCCTCGTCGAGGGTCAACTTGGCCTGGGTCCGCATCCGGGCGAGCTTGCGCCCCAGCCGACGGCGGCGGAACGGTGGCGGAGTGGGCACAGGGCAGCATGATCCGGTGGGACTCGCGGATGCGGGATTCCCGCCGCGCGTCACCGCATCGGGCGGATCTCCCGGCCGCACAGTGGTCCCCGTGGAAGCGAACCTCTTCAGCCTGGTGGACGCGACCGACCGCCGCCGGATCTTCGCCTGGGGCATGGAAATCGTGGACGAGGACCGGTCGGACGCGGTCGTCTACCGGCGTGATCCCGAGACCGGCCGGACGTTCATCGGGCAGCACGTGTCCGCCGAATCAGCCCTCAAGCGCTACGGCAGGCGCGTCCCCCTGGCCCTGGTCTGGGAGTACGAGCACGTCCTTGAGGCGTTCGCGGTCGGCCAGCACGTCGATGGCGGCGATCCGGCCCCCGGTGACGGTGAAGGCCATGACCGACAGCGCCCGGCCGTCGGCCGCGACGACGACCCCGGCGACACCGTTGACCAGGGCGGGACGGGCGAGCGGGAAGAGCCGGCCGAAGGTGACGGCCTGGCCGGCCACGGTGCGCGCGCCGGACAGGGTGACGCTGAAGCGTGACCCCGCCCCGCCGTCGGAGCGGAGCACGACGTCCGGGTCGAGCACCGCGACCAGGGCGTCGAGGTCACCGTCGCGCGCGGCGGCGAAGAAGGCGTCCACGACCTCCCGTTGCCGGGTCGGGTCGGTGTCCGGGGTCGGGACCCGGCCCTGGACGCGGCGGCGGGCGCGGCTGGCCAGCTGGCGGGTCGCGGCCGTCGACTTCTCGATCACCGCGGCGATCTCGTCGAACGGGACGGCGAACAGGTCGTGCAGCACGAACGCGAGGCGTTCGGCGGGCGTGAGGGTGTCCAGGACGACCAGCAGCGCCAGGCCGACCGAGTCGGCGAGCACCGCTTCGTACTCGGGGTCGGCGCCGCCGTCGTAGCTGATGACCGGGTCGGGCACGTGGACGTCGAACGGGTCCTCGCGCCGCTGCCCGCGGGAGCGCAGGACGTTCAGGCAGAGGCGGGCGACGACCGTGGTCAGCCACGCGCCGAGGTTCTCCACCTCGTCGGTGTCGGCGCGGTCGAACCGCAGCCAGGCGTCCTGCACGGCGTCGTCCGCCTCGGCCACCGAGCCGAGCATCCGGTACGCCACCGAACGCAGGTGGGTCCGGTGCTCCTCGAAGCGCTCGGCGCGCAGCTCCCGGTCGTCCACCGTGTCACGTTCCCTCCGCGCCGCGGGTCGAGGCAGTAGACCCATTCGACATGTTCGGAGGAACAATGACATCCATCCTGGTCACGGGCGGTACCGGCACCCTCGGACGGCTCGTCACGCCGTTGCTCGCGGGACACCGGGTGCGCGTGCTCAGCCGGCGCGGCCACGGGCCGGTGAACGGCGTCGAGCACCTGACCGGCGACCTGCTCACCGGCGAGGGCGTCGAGGCGGCGGTGGACGGCGTCGAGGTCGTCCTGCACCTGGCCGGCGGCCCGAAGGGTGACGCGGAGGCGACCGAGCGGCTGGTGCGCACGGCGGCGGCGACCGGCGGTGTGCGGCACTTCGTCCACATCTCGGCCATCGGCGCGGACCGCGTGCCGCTTGCCTGGTTCCGGGAGAAGCTCGGCGCGGAGCGCGCGGTGGCCGGGTCGGGCCTGCCGTGGACGACCCTGCGCGCCGCCCAGTTCCACGACCTGGTCCTGACCGTGGTCGAGAAGATGGCGAAGATGCCGGTCGTCCCGATCCCGGGCGGGCTGCGGTTCGAGCCGGTCGACGCCCGTGACGTGGCCGAACGCCTGGCGGAGCTGACGCTCGCCGCACCGGCCGGCCTGGTGCCCGACCTGGCCGGCCCGGAGGTCCACGGCCTGGCCGACCTGGTCCGCGGCTACCTGGCAGGACGGGACAAGCGCCGGCTGCTGGTCCCCGTGCGGATGCCCGGGAAGGCGGGCCGCGCCTACCGCGCGGGCGAGAACCTGGCGGGCGAGGGAGCCGCGAGGGGCGCCCGGACCTGGGAGGACTTCCTGGCCGAACGGGTGCCGGCGAACCGGTGACGTGGTCGGCGGCGTGCGAGGGCGCGCCCCTCCGGGCCACGCGGACCAGCCGCCCACGGGGGAACCGCGACGACCGCGCACCCGAGAGGCGGACAGCCCCAGTCCCCAGCGGCCGGAGCGGTCAGCGCGGCGAGCCCGAGGAGCGGACGGGGCGCAGGACCGGGGTCGGGGCGTCCTTGACGTCCACGACCCGCATCCGGCGGATGGCGCCCGCGTCCACCGGCAGCAGGAGCGTGGTGATGCGGCGGACCAGCACCGCCGTCACGATCGCCACGGCGGCGGCCAGGAGGTCGGCGACGGCGTGGAACAGCACGCCGTCCGCCATGGCCTGCACGCTGGAGCGGAAGCCCCAGACCACGGTGAACCCGACGAACAGGCCGGTGAACGCCCACAGGCCCCACCACCAGCGGACCAGCTTGGACGGCGCCGGGCGGGCGGTGGCCGGCTCGCGCAGGGCGGCGTGCTCCAGCTCGGCCAGGACCGAGCCGGGCACCACCAGGTTCACCCCCGGCGCCACCAGGCCGACCAGCACCTCCCGGTCCGACCTCGACGGGCCGTAGCCCGCCTCGGCGGCGGCCGCGTTGCGGGCGCGGCGCAGCCACAGCAGGGTGAAGACCAGGGCGACCGCGGACGCCACGATCGTCACCACCGAGGAGGCCACGACCATCGCGTCCGACACGCCCACCGTGGTCTCCGACATCGCGCCGTAGCGGCTGAGCAGCAACAACGCGTAACGCCACAGCTCGCTGCCCGCCGCCCACAGCGCCGTCAGCGCGGCCAGGCCCAGGGCGTGCGACGCCGTGCGCGCCAGCCTCTGCACGTGCTCGACGGTGTCCGCGGACCGGTCGTCGTCCATCGCCACGGACGTGGGCCAGCGCCACGCCAGCAGCGGGAAGCCCCAGCGCGGCGGCACCGGGTACGACGGCGGGCCGGTGTAGACCCGGCGCGGCGCGCCCTGGCGACGGTGCGGGTAGGCGCCGGGTGGCGGGGTCGCCACCCAGTCCACCCGCAGCGGTCGCAGCGCCATGTCAGATGACCTCGGGCTCCGCGCCGTCGACCTCACCGACCAGCGGACGGCCGGTCGCGGCCCACAGCTGCATGCCGCCGTCGACGTTCCTCGCCTCCCAGCCGTTGGCGTTCAGGTACTGCGTGACCCGCGCGGAACGGCCGCCGGAGCGGCACACGACGTAGAACTCGGAGTCGCCGGGCAGCTCGTCGAGCTTGCCCGCCAACTCGCTCATCGGGATGTGCAGGGCGCCCGGGGCGTGGCCCGCCGCCCACTCGTCGGCCTCGCGCACGTCGAGCAGGACCTTGCCCTCCGGCAGCTCGGCCGGCACCTCGGACACTTCAACGCTGGGAACCGTCACGGGTCCATGCTGCCACGCGGCTTATAAACCGGGGATAAGGAGCACGCCGGCCACCTCCCCCGAAAGGATGGTGGCCGGCGTGGTGAGCGCGGAACGGCGGGCTAGTGCGCGACCGCCTTCTCGGCGCCGACGCCGGTGAGGGCGCGCACCTCCATCTCCGCGTACTTGTCCTTGTCGTTCTCCTTCGACAGCACGGTGCCGAGGTAGCCGAGGAGGAACGCCACCGGGATCGACACGATGCCCGGGTTGGACAGCGGGAACAACGCGAAGTCGACGTTCTTGAACATCGAGGTCGACTTGCCGGACACCGCGGGCGACAGCACGATCAGCGTGATCGTGACGGCGAGACCGCCGTAGATGCTCCACAGCGCGCCGGAGGTGTTGAACCGCTTCCAGAACAGCGAGTACAGGATGGTCGGCAGGTTCGCCGACGCCGCCACCGCGAACGCCAGCGCCACCAGGAACGCGATGTTCTGGCCGTTGGCCGCGATACCGCCGGCGATGGACACGATGCCGATCACGATCGCCGTCCGCCGCGCCACCTTGACCTCGGCGTCCTTGTCCTCCGCCTCACCCTTCTTGATGATGTTGGCGTAGATGTCGTGCGCGAACGACGCCGAAGCGGTGATCGTCAGACCGGCCACCACCGCGAGGATCGTGGCGAACGCGACCGCGGCGATCAGGCCGAGCAGCAGCGGTCCGCCGAGCGCCTCGGCGAGCAGCGGAGCCGCCGAGTTCGCCCCACCCGGAGCCGCCCTGATCTTGTCCGGACCCACCAACGCCGCCGCGCCGTAGCCCAGGACCAGCGTGAACAGGTAGAACAGGCCGATCAGCCAGATCGCCCAGACCACCGAGCGGCGGGCTTCCTTCGCGGTCGGCACGGTGTAGAAGCGCATCAGGATGTGCGGCAGGCCGGCCGTGCCGAGCACCAGCGCGAGGGCCAGCGACAGGAAGTCCAGCTTCGACGTGCCGGTCGCGCCGTACTGCAGGCCGGGGCCGAGCAGCTTCTCGCCGGCCTTCGGCGCGTTCTCCACGGCCGAGCCGAGCAGGCTGGACAGGTTCAGGCCGAACTTGGCCAGGACCCACAGCGTCATCACGCCGGCGCCGACGATCAGCAGCACCGCCTTGATGATCTGCACCCAGGTGGTGCCCTTCATGCCGCCGATGAGCACGTACGCGATCATCAGCGCGCCCACGATCGCGATCACGATCGCCTGGCCGAGCTTGCCGGTGATGTTGAGCAGCAGGGCGACCAGGCCGCCCGCGCCCGCCATCTGGGCCAGCAGGTAGAAGAAGGACACGGCCATGGTCGACGTCGCCGCCGCCGCGCGCACCGGGCGCTGGCGCATGCGGAAGCTCAGCACGTCGCCCATCGTGTACTTGCCGGTGTTGCGCAGCAGCTCGGCGACCAGCAGCAGCGCGATGAGCCACGCCACCAGGAAGCCGATGGAGTACAGGAAGCCGTCGTAGCCGTTGAGCGCGATGGCGCCCGCGATGCCGAGGAACGACGCGGCGGACAGGTAGTCGCCCGCGATCGCGACGCCGTTCTGGGGGCCGGTGAACGAGCGGCCCGCGGCGAGGTAGTCGGCGGCCGTCTTGGTGTTGCGGCTGGCCCGGATGACGACGACCAGGGTTGCCGCGACGAAGATGCCGAAGATGCCGATGTTGAGCAGGGCGTTGCCGTTCACGCTTGACCCCTTTCGAGCTCGTTGCGGAGCTTCTCCGCCATGGGGTCGAGGTTCTTGTTCGCGTGCCGCACGTACAGCGTCGTGATGGCGAAGGTCGACACGAACTGCAGCAGCCCGAGGATCAGGCCGACGTTGATGTTGCCGATGACCTTCGTCGACATGAACCCGTGGGCGTAGTCGGCGAGCAGGACGTACAGCAGGTACCAGGCCAGGAAGAGACCGGCCATGGGGAAGACGAAACTGCGCAGCCGCCGGCGCAACTCGCGGAAGTCGGGGCTGTCCTGCACATCCACCCAGTTGTGGTTGTCCTGGGCGTCGGGGGTGTGCTGCTCAGAGGTGCTCACGGTCCCCTCCTCGCGTACTTGACGACGGTGTGAACGGCACGTAAGTCCTCCTGGTGCGTTCCTGATACGCCGTGCACCGTAGGGAGACCTGGCTCACGCCTGAAAGACCTTTTGTGTGACCTTGCGCTCAACAGTCGAGTGATGCGATGAGCGGTAGTAACTCTGAGACGAACTGCCACTCGGGTGATCGAAGTCACCGATAGCCGGATCGGTGTCTTTATCTTCACCCGATTGAGACCTATCTCCACTCTCAGCGACAGACCGTCGGGTCGTCCCGTCCACCGCAGGTCATCGCAGGGCAGCACCGGCGACAGGCCTGCCCGAAGGCCTAACCGGCAGCCGGGCGCTCAAACGTCACTGTGAGCCGTTTCACACCGGCTCAGGACTGCGCCGGCCCGCCGGCGCCGGGCTCGCGGTCCGCCGCGCGCGCCTTCTCCTCGCCGGCGCCGAACTGCGACTCCCGGTCGCGCATGAAACCCAGCGGATCCGGCGCGTGGAACCGCAGCAGGATCTGGTTCACGTCGTCGGGCTTGCGGCGCGCGGTCAGCCTGCTGATCATCACCATGGTCAGGAACGCCGCCGGCACGGTCACCAGCGCCGGCTGCGAGAACACCGACGGCGCCCAATCCCCGGTGTACGAGCTGACCACCGTCGCCACCTGCGCGCCGATCACCAGCCCGCCGCCGACCAGCAGACCGGCCATCGCGCCGACCCACGTCAGCCCGCGCCACCAGATGCCCAACAACAACAACGGGCAGAACGTGGACGCCGCCAGCGCGAACGACATCGCCACCGTCAACGAGGCGTCCGACCGGGGCAGCAGCAGCGCCAACCCGATCGCCACCGCGCCGGTCAGCACGGTCGCCCACCGGAAGTCGCGCACCTTGCCCGGCAGGATGTCCGTCGACACCACCCCGGCCACCGACACGAGCAGCCCCGACGACGTGGACAGGAACGCCGCGAACGCGCCCGCCGCCACGATCGCGCCGAGCACCTGGCCGAGCACGTTCGGCTGCATCGTGTCCGGCAGCAGCAGCACCGCCGCGTCCGTCTTGCCCGTGACCAGCAGCTGCGGCAGGTACTGGCGCGAGATCACGCCCAGCACGGTCGGGAAGAGGTAGAACAGGCCCAGCAGGTACAGCACGTGCAGCGCCGTGCGCCGCGCCGCGCGCCCGTCCGGGTTCGTGTAGAACCGCACCAGCACGTGCGGCAGCCCCATCGTGCCCAGGAACGTCGCGAAGATCAGCGAGTACGTCTCGAACAGCCCCGACAGGCCCTCCGTCTGGGGCCGCAGCCAGTCGTGGTTCGACGTCGGCGACCCCTCGACCACCGGCACCGGCGAGCCCGCGGCGAACCGCAGCTTCGTCTCCGCGCCCACCTCGTACAGGCCGGGCGTCCAGTACGCCGGGCCGTCGGCGGGCGAGCCGTTCACCCGGCCGGTCGCGGACAGCTCCATCGGCACGTCGACGCGCACCCGCACCGGGTCGACCGTGGTCACCTCGACGTCCTCGGGGAACCGCAGCACGCCCGCGGAGTCCACCGGCTGCGCGCCGTTGCCCGGACCGGTCAGGAACAGCGCGAACAGCACGAACGTCGGCGCGGCGATCGCGAACAGCTTGCCCCAGTACTGGAACGCCTGCACCAGCGTGATCGCGCGCATCCCGCCGCCGAGGACGTTCACCACGACGATCACGGTCACCGCCGCGCCGCCGAGCCACGCGGGCAGGCCGGTGATCGTGTTCAGCGTCAACCCGGCCGACTGCAGCTGCGGCACCAGGTACAGCACGCCGATGCAGATCACGAAGAACGTGCAGACCCTCCGCAGGTTCGACGGGCCGAGCCGCGCCTCGGCGAAGTCCGGCAGCGTGTACGCGCCCGACCGCCGCAGCGGCGCCGCCACGAACAGCATCATCGCCAGGTACCCCGCGGTGAAGCCGATCGGGTACCACAGCGCGTCGATGCCGTCCTTGAGCACCAGCCCCGCCACGCCCAGGAACGACGCCGCCGACAGGTACTCGCCGGAGATCGCGGCGGCGTTGCGGGTGGCCGGGATGGCGCGCCGGGCCACCAGGAAGTCCGGTGTCGTGTTCGCCCGGCGGGAACCCACGTAGCCCAACGAGAACGTCAGCAACGCCATCACGCCGACGAGCACGAGGCTCCACGGGTTGTCGATCACCGGTCCACCGAACTCACGAAGTCGTGCTCGTGCCGCTCGGCGAGTCTTCGGTACGCGTAGCCGACGCCGTAGCAGAGCGGGAACGGCACCAGCCCCAGCAGCAGCCACGGCAGCCGCACGCCCACCAGCTCCACCTCCGCCAGCCACGGCAGCAGGTAGAACACCAGCGGCAGCAGCGCCAGCAGCAGCAACGTGCCGCCGCCCAGCGCCAGGCCCGTGCGCAGCTGGGTCCGGATCAGGTCGCGGATCAGCTTCTCGCCGACGCTGGTCTGCTCCTCCAGCTCGATGATCGTGCGCAGCACCCGGCCGCGCCCGCGCGGGTCCGCCAGCACCACGCGCCGCCGGCGGTTCTTGCGCGCGGAGACCGACAGCCAGGCGTCGCGCTCGGCCGGCTGCGGCTGGTCCGGTTGCCCGGGGGGGCCGGAGTGCTTGGTCATCCCCAACTGCTCTTGGGGGGACGCACGATCCTCTCCTTCAACTCGCGGGTGTGCCGCCTGCTGACCGGCAGCTCCTTCGCGCCCTCGCCGGAGCCGATCACCACCGCGTACCCGTTCGACGTCATCCGCAGCTCGGTCACCAGCGGCAGCGCCACCAGGAAGGACCGGTGGATCCGGACGAACCCGGCGTTCTCCCAGCGCTCTTCCAGCTGGGCCAGCGGGATGCGCACGAGGTGGCTCGCGCCGTCGTTGGTGTGCAGGCGCGCGTAGTCGCCCTGCGCCTCGACGTAGCGGACGGTGGCCCGCGGCACGAGCTTGATGGTGCCACCCAGCTCGACCGGGATCACCTCGTCGTCCTGCGGTTCCGCCGCGGCGGGCTCCGGCGTGATCGCCGGTGTCGCGGCCACCCGGTCGACGACGCGCGAGATCGCCTTGTTGATCCGGTCGGAGTTGATCGGCTTGGTCACGAAGTCCAGCGCGCCCACCTCGAACGCCACCACGGCCTCCGAGTGCTCGACCCCGGTCACGAACACCAACGCCGGTGGCTGCCGGAACGCGCCGAGCACGCGCGCGAGGTCCGTGCCGCTCAGCCCGGGCATGTTGATGTCGGCGAACACGGCGTCGACCGGCGGTAGCCCTGCCCGCGTGCGGTCCATCACCTCGACGTCGTAGTCACCCCGGAGGATGCGCAGTGCCTCGGCCGCGTCGAAGGCCGTGAGCACGCGTCGGATGTGCGGGCTGCTTTCGAGCAGGTACTTGATCTCGCTCAGACCGGGTGCCTCGTCGTCCACCGCCAGAACGAGGAGGCCGTTGCTGTCCGTGCGATTGTTCACTGGGGTACTCACTGTGCCGCGCATCTTGCCGACCCGGTGGGGTCGCTGTCTACGCCGGTTGCCGGACGGCCGCGGGGCCGTGACCTCACAAGCCGAATCGCGACCAGCGCGCCCGCTCTTCCAGCGCCGCCAACCCCTCCACCAGGAAGTCGCCCGATCGGGTGGTCGCGCCGGCCAGTCCGAGACGGGCGAGGAGGGGTCGGCGCGGCTCGGCGATCGCGATCTCCGCGTCCGGGTAGCGCTTGGCCACCACGCCGCGCAGCGTGCCGAGGCCGTCGACCAGACCGAGCTCGACCGCCTTCGCCCCGGTCCACACCTCGCCGTTGAACAGCTCGTCGTCGGTCGCCTTGAGCTTCGCGCCGCGGCGCTGCTTGACCCAGTCGGCGAACTGCTCGTGCAGCTGCGCCTGCAAGCCCTTGAGCCACTCGACGTCCTCGGGCTTCTCCGGGCTGAACGGGTCCAGGCGGACCTTGGCCTCGCCCGCGGTGTGCACGCGCCGCTCGACGCCGTAGCGCTCGATCAGGCCGTTGAGGCCGAAGCCCGCGCTGACCACGCCGATCGAGCCGACCAGCGACGTGCCGTGCGCGTAGATCTCGTCGCCCGCGCAGGCCAGCCAGTAGCCGCCGGAGGCCGCCAGGTCCTCGCAGAACGCCAGGACGGGCACCTTCTTCTTGGCGGCCAGCTCGCGGACGCGCTCGGCGACCAGCGCGGACTGCGTCGGCGCGCCGCCGGGCGAGTTGATCAGCAGGGCGACCGCGACCAGCCGGTCGTGCTCGAACGCGCGGGTCAGCGCGCTCTCCACGGTCTGCATGCTGATGGTGTTGCGGGCCATCGGCGTCGGCGTCGGGGTGATGACGCCGTGCAGTCGGACGGCGGCCACCACGGGGCCGCGCTCGGTCCGCTCGCTCACGATCTTCGGCAGCCGGGCCGCGATCTTGTCCGTCACGCTCATGGCTCCGACCTTACGTGTGAACGGAGGTGGCGTGACACGGCTAACATCGACCGGTGACGTTCAACCCGTTCCGGTGGCTCGAACGCTACGTCGAGTGGTGGGACGACCGGGGCCGCAAGAATGCGGACGGTCCCACCGCCATGCACGTCTACTGGATGTGGATCACGTGGAGCGTCTGCGCGGTCATGGTGGTGACCGTCCTCGCCATCGCCGCCGCCTGAGCTGATCAGGCGCGCACGACGGGCTGCTCGGTGGTGTCCTCCAGCCGCGGCGGCACCAGCGGCAGGTTCGTCTGCACGCCCGGCCGGTACTTCGGGATCTTCAGGATGATCTTCATGCCGGCTTCCGGCGCGGTCTCCACGACCAGCGCGTAGTCGTCGCCGAACACCGCGCGCATCCGGTGGTTGATGTTGCCGAGGCCGACGTGCGCGCCGGTCTGGTGCGCGTCCTTGAGGTCGTCGAAGAGGCGGTCGGGGTCCATGCCGACGCCGTCGTCCTCGACCGAGATCAACGCCTCCGCGCCGTTGTCCTCGGCGATGATCGTCAGCTCGCCGCCGCCGGGCTTCTTCGCCAGGCCGTGCCGCACGGCGTTCTCCACCAGCGGTTGCAGCACCAGGAACGGCAGCACGACCTGGAGCACCTCGGGCGCGATCTTGAGCCGGACGTTCAGCCTCGACCCGTACCGCGCCTGCTCGATGGTCAGGTAGCGGTGGATGTTGGTCAGCTCGTCGGCCAGCGTGGTGAAGAAGCCGTCGGTGCGGAACGAGTAGCGGGTGAACTCGGCGAACTCCTGCAGCAGCTCCCGCGCGTGCCCCGGGTCGGTGCGGATCAGCGACGAGATCGTGTTCAGCGCGTTGTAGACGAAGTGCGGCGAAATCTGCGCCCGCAGCGCCCTGACCTCGGCCTGCGCCAACGCCTGGCGGGACTTCTGCAGCACCTCCAGCTCCAGCTGCGTGGAGACGAACCGCGCGGTCTCCTCCGCCATCCGGATCTGCCGCTTGTTCGCCACCCCGCTGATCACGATCAACGTGCCGGCGACGTCGCCCTCCACCACCAGCGGCACGATCACGGCGCTGTGCATCGAGCACGGGCCGGGCAGCTCGCACTCCAGCTTGCGGTGCTCGACGTGCTCCTTGTGGCCCTCGCCGATGGCGCGCTCGATGTAGGCGCGGAGGAACTCGTAGTGGTCGTTGGCGCCGCCGTCCCAAGACAGCAGCGTGCCCTCGTGGTCGGTGATGCCGACCGCGACGCACCGCAGCATCTCCCGCAGGTGCGGCGTCGCCTTGTTCGCCGCGTCCTCGGTCAAGCCCTCGCGCAGGTCGGCCGACGCCTTCGACATGCGGTGCAGCATGTCCATCACGGCGTCCTCGACCGACGTGCTCACGCGGCGGGCGCGGCACAGCATCACGAAGAGGCCGAGAACGGCCAGGGTCGCGATGAGTCCGAGCACAGCGCGCTCGGTCAGGAGGTCCCGCACGGCGTCCATGCTGTGCCGTGGGGGCGGTATAGGCAAGGGGATGGGCGGTGCGAGACGTGCACATCCGATGAATTGCGGGCAACCGTGGCAGAGTGCTTACCCGAACGGGTGATCAAGAACGTTCACGATCACGGAGCGTGGGTGCGACCCGATCACTCGGGCCGCGCACCCCGCCCCGGCGCTCACCCCGCGTCAGCGCCGACCGCTCTCGCCCGGGTCGGACGGCTTCGTCTCGCTCGGGTCTTCCGACTTCTTGCACTGCAGCTTCTCCACCAGGTCCGCCAGCGCGGGCTCGTCGAGCAGGTCGAGGTCCTCCAGCACGCGGCAGATCACCTCGGACACCTGGTCCTGCTGCAACCGGGGCGGCTGCTCGTCCTCCGGCGCGGCGACCGAGACGGCGATGGTCGAGCCGGCGAACGTGGCCAGTCCCATCGTGGCCCCGATCAGCGCGGCGGCGATGCGCTGGTTCATGACTCCTCCAAGTAGGTCGGTCGGACCCCGGAGGAGTTCCCCCGACGGCGCGGCTCAGCCGACGAACGGGCCAAGCCACTCGTCCGTGTGACCTACTTGAGCAGCCGCGACATCCGCCGGTCGGCGAGCGGCCTACCGCCCGTCTGGCAGGTCGGGCAGTACTGGAAAGCCTTGTCCGCGAACGAGACCTCGCGCACCGTGTCACCGCACACCGGGCACGGCAGGCCGGTCCGCGCGTGCACCCGCAGCCCGGACCGCTTCTCACCCTTCAGTGTCGCGGCCGACTGGCCGACCGACCGGGCCACGGCGTCGTTCAGCACGGCGATCAACGCCTCGTGCAGCCGGTCCAACGCCTCCGCCGGCAGCTTGCCCGCCGTCGCGTACGGCGACAGCCGGGCGGTGTGCATGATCTCGTCGGAGTAGGCGTTGCCGACGCCCGCCATCACCGTCTGGTCGGTCAACGCGGTCTTCAGCCGCTCCGTGCGGCCGGCGAACAGGTCCTCGAGCTGGGTGCGCGTGAGCGACAGGGCGTCCGGACCGAGGCGCGCGACGCCCGGCACGTCCGCCGGGTCGTTCACGACCCACGCGGCCAGGCCCTTCTTGGTGCCCGCCTCGGTCAGGTCGAACCCGGGCCCCTCACCCGGCGGGCCCAGGTGCACGCGCAGCGCCAGCGGGCCGCGGCCCGGCTTGGGCGGGGCCGCCGACAGGTGCTCCGACCAGCGCAGCCACCCGGCCCGCGCCAGGTGCACCACCAGGTGCAGGCCGTCGCAGTCCAGGTCGAGGTGCTTGCCGAACCGGCCCGCGCCGGTCACCTCGCGCCCCTGGAGCTCGGTCCACGGCGGCGTGAACGTCTTCAACACCTGCAACGACGCGACGTCCACCCGGTGCACGCGCCGTCCAACGGCGTGCTCGCGCAGGTGGTGGGCGAGCGCCTCGACCTCGGGCAGTTCCGGCACCCGGACAGTGTCACCCGCGAACGGCGATCAGTCGACCGGTTGCAGCGGGCCGTCCAGGTCGGGCAGCGAGTACATCTCGATCTTGCGGGCCACGTTGGCCACCTCGTTGCGCACGGTCAGGAAGCCGCGCACCGAGCCGACCCACCGCTCCGGCGGCAGCTCCTCGGTCTTCTTCGACTCCGCCGCCACCAGCCACGGCCGCCGCACCGCCCAGCGCACCGGGAAGAACAGGAACACCAGGACCAGCGCCACGAGCAGCCACCCCGGCACGACGACCTCCGGCGGGGTCCACGCGACCAGCACCACCGCCATGCCGATGACGATCGCCAGCATCAGCACGCCCGGGCCGTGACCGCCGCTCACGTCGTGCTCGAAGTCCTCCTCGGTGGACGGGTTGCGCCACTCGATCTGGCTGCGCACCGTCCACATCCGGCCGTCAGCTCCGCGCACCAGCCGCGTCATCACCGTCTCCTCAAGACGTCGAGCGATCACTCAGCGTTCTCCACGCTACCGGCAAAGTCTTGCACCTCGTGGGTGAAAGCCGGCGGTCACGCGGGGTCGAGGGCGCTCGTCGTCGGGCGCAGCGTCACGGTCGTCGGCGTGACCGTGGGCGTCGCCGTGCCGGCCGACTTGTCCGGTTCGGTGGTGGTAGTGGTCGTCGTCGCGGTGGTCGTGTCCAGCAGGACCGTGCGCGAGTCGGTCGTGGTGACCGGCGTCGACGTCGTGGTCGGCGCCAGGTCGCGCGGCTCGGCCGGCGCGGTCGAGGTGGTCGGCGCCACCCGCGGCGGGACCGAGGTGGACGTCGTCGGCGTCGAGCGCCCCGCCTGCTCCGCCTTCGTGTGCCCGACCCGCCGCGCGTCGACCGGCGTCGGCGACGTCGCGCTGGTGGCCGTGCCGGTCGCGGTCGTGGTCGGCTCGGTCGTGCACAGGGCCAGCACGTTCTCGCCGGGCGCGCCGTCCGGGCCGGACTGGACCAGCGCCGGGCCGGGCGCGCCGGTGAACGTCCCGGCCACCACCCCGAACAGGCCGACGGCCGCGGCCGAGGCGGTGGCCGCCAACGCCAGCTTCACCCGCCCGCTGAGCCACGCCGCCTTGCCCAGCACCGCCGGGCCCAGCACCGACGAGCCCAGCGCCGCCGGACCCAGCAGCGCGGTCGCGGCCACCGGCACCGCGATGCTCGCCGCGTGCGCCCGCAACGTCGAGCACACCTCGACCAGCTCGGCGTGCAGGGCGTTGCAGGACGAGCAGGTCTGCAGGTGCTTGCGGATGCGCCGGTGCTCGGTGCCCTGCGCGCCGCCCGCCGTGTAGGTGCCCAGCTTCGCGACCACGGAGCCGCACGCGCGCGACCCGGTCTCCTCGGCGAGGTGCGCTTGGAGGTACGCCGCCCGCAGCCCCTCGCGGGCGCGGCGGGCCAGCGCCGCCATCGCGTTCGGGCTCAGGCCGAAGTGCGGCGCGACCGCGGCCGGCCGCTCGCCCTCCACCTCGACCTGCCACAGCACCGTGCGCCACCGCTCGGGCAGGCTGGTGAACGCGCGGGAGATCAGCGCGTGCTCCGGCCGGTTCGCGGTGACGTCCGGGAACGGCTCGACCCGCAGGCTCAGCTCCTCGTCCTCCACCGGGACGTCCCGCCGCCGCCCGCTCCACTCCCACGCCACCCGGCGCGCGACGGTCAGCAGGTAGGTGCGGACGTGCTCGGTGGGCCCGTTGCCCCGGCGGATCGCCTGGAGCACGCGGAAGAACGCCTCGGCGGTCAGGTCGTCGGCCTCGGCGTGTTCACGCACGTGCCGGAGGGCGAACCGACGAACGGCGTCGGCGTGACGGGTGAACAGCTCGCCGAACGCGCCGTCGTCGCCCGCCCTGACCCTGGCGAGCAGTTCCCGGTCGAAATCGGCATCTCCGGCCATCCCGCCCCGGCACCTCCCGCCCTGCCTGTGGTCCACTGGTCAAGATGCCACAGTCGGCTGGTCTCGCGCCGAAGTGATAGCGAGCCGATACCGAACACCCGACGGACGACGTCGACCGTTCGGCCTAGTCAGAGCACCTGTGCACCGGATCAAGGTTGCTTGCGGTCGGTGACGGCGCGGTCACGGGTGGGCGTCGGCTGGTGGCCGATCGCGCTGCGGACCGCCCGGTGACGAGTAGTCTCCTGCCGCGTGGTCGATTGGCGCACAAGGGCTTCCGCCCTCCTCCCCGAGCTGAGCGCCGTTGTCGAGCGCGAGTCCTGGTCCTGCCACGTGTTCCTGTCCGAGTTGTGGCAACTCGCGCTGGAGGCGCACCGCGACGGCGACCGCGAGGTGCTCGGCCGGGTGTACGGCTTCGCGCACTGGTGCTTCCGGCAGCCGGAGCGGTTCCTCTCCGACGCGTCCGTGGTCAGCTTCTACGAGCACGTGTTCGACGAGTGGGAGCTGCGCGACGAGGTGGCGCCGTGGCTGCCGGCCGAGGTCGTCGACCGGGTCAGGCCGCTGTGGGAGTGGCGCTGGCCGAAGGAGCGGTTGACCGAGGTAGACCGGCTGCTGGCGCAGACGGGACCCCCCGGTCGAAACGCGGTTTGAACGTGGTCTATAGTTGTCACCAACAGGCGGATGTAGCGCAGTTGGTAGCGCATCACCTTGCCAAGGTGAGGGTCGCGAGTTCGAGTCTCGTCATCCGCTCTTCGAAGGCCCCCGGTATCGCACCGGGGGCCTTTCGCATGCGCCACGGCGCGCTCCGACGACCACCATTAGGTTTGGCGGCGAAGGTTTTCCTCGTCGAAGACGGAGTTGCAGACATGGCCACCACCCGCAAGGCGACCACGCACTGGGAAGGCAACCTGCTGGAGGGCAAGGGCAGCGTCGCCCTCGAGTCGTCTGGCGTCGGCACGTTCGACGTGAGCTGGCCCTCCCGGGCCGAGGCGGCGAACGGCAAGACCAGCCCCGAGGAGCTGATCGCCGCGGCCCACTCGTCGTGCTACTCGATGGCGCTGTCGCACGCGCTCGCGCAGGCGGGGACCCCGCCGCAGCAGGTCGAGACCTCGGCCGAGGTGACGTTCCAGCCCGGCACCGGCATCACCGGCATCCACCTGACCGTCACCGCGACCGTGCCGGGGCTGGACGCCGAGGGCTTCGCCGCCGCGGCCGAGGGCGCCAAGGAGAACTGCCCGGTGAGCAAGGCGCTGGCCGGCACGGAGATCACGCTGACGGCCGAGCTCCAGGCGTGACCCGGGTTCCCGGATGAGCTCTGGTACCGGTCCGATACCTCAAAGTGTCAGGCCGGTACCAGTTGTCCGCGGGGATTTGACCCGAATGAGTGAGGCCGGTAGTCGTTGGGGATGCTCACGGCGTTGGGTGGACCCGGTCGGCTCGCGTTCGGCGCCTTGATCGGCGCGGCGGTGGCCGCCTTGTTGGTCGCCCAGGGGAGCATGGCCAAGTCGCCGCGAGGCCTCGAACCGACCGGCGGTGGCGGCGAGATCGTGATCGTCAAGGGCAGCCGGCAGCCGGACCGCACGATCACCGCGACCGGCACGACGTCGTCGAGCACCAGCTCGTCCAGCGGGGCCGGCGCCACGTCGACGTCCTCGGCCACGACCACCACGACGACGACGGACACCACGGCCACCACCACGTCGGACGTGACGACGACGACCACCGCGCGGCCGACCACGACGACCACCACGACGCGGCGCCCCACCACCACGACGACCACGACGACGACCCGCAGGCAGTGCGGGCTCATCTTCTGCTGATCGCCCGGCACTGGATAACCGAACGTGTTTTGGCAAGATCGAGGCGTGACGTCCAGCCAGGTGCCCACCCAGCCCCAGCGAACCAACGACACGCCCACGGTCCGCGTGCAGCCCGTCGCCGTGCGGGAACCCGCTTGGCCCACCACGGAGCCGATGACCGCGACCAACCTGACGCCCGTCGCGGCGGCGACCACGAAGTTCGAGCCGGTGACCGGCACGCCGAACGGCACGCCGAACGGCACGCCGAACGGCACGCTCAACGGCCACGCCAACGGCAGCCACACCAACGGCAACGGCCAGACCAACGGCAACGGCCACAGCAACGGCAGGCTCGTCGACGCGCTCAAGGGCAAGCTCGACGGCCAGGCCGGCGCAGCGCCCGTCGCGGTTCCCGGTCGGCCCGCTACCCCCGCGCCTGCCGCCGCCTCCGCACCCGCACAGCCCGCCGCGTCCGTGACCGCCGCAGCTCCGTCACCCGCCGCACCCACCACGTCGTCCACCACCGCCGCGCCCGCGTTCGCCCCCGCGCCCGCCGGGCCGTCGCTCTTCGAGCCCGCCGCGACCCCCGCAGCCGCCGACCAGGCCCCGGCGTTCGCACCCGCGCACCCCGCGACCACGCCGGCCGCCGCCCAGCCCGCGGCCGGAGCGTTCGCACCCGACGTGGCGCCCGTCGCCGAGCCCGCCGCAGCGCCGGCGCCCGCCGCCAAGCCGACGCCGCCGGCCACCCCGCGCAGCCGGTTGCGCCGGATCGCGCGCCGCATCGTCGGCCCGACCCTGCTCACCAAGAAGAACTGAGGGCGGCCCCGCCGGCCGGGAACCGCCCCCTTCGCCCCGCCGAAGCCCGTGCGGTCCCCGGCTACGCGCTCTGCGCCCGCGCGTAGAGGCCACCCGACCGGAGCAGTTCGTCGTGCGAGCCGATCTCCTCGATCCGACCGTCCTCCATCACCACGATGCGGTCGGCGTTGCGGATCGTGGAGAGCCGGTGCGCCACCACGAACACCGTGCGGCCGTGCACCAGGCGGGCCAGCGCCTGCTGCACCAGCGCCTCGGACTTGGTGTCCAGCGCCGAGGTCGCCTCGTCCAGCACCAGCACGCGCGGGTCGCGGATCAGCGCCCGCGCGATCGCGAGCCGCTGCTTCTGCCCGCCGGACAGCCGCGCGCCGCGCTCGCCGACCACGGTGTCCAGCCCGGTCGGCAGCCGGTCGATGAACTCCAGCGCGTTGGCGTCGGCCAGCGCCTGCCGCACCACGTCCTCGGACACGTCGTCCAGGCCGTAGGTGACGTTGTCCCGGATCGTGCCCTCGAACAGGATCGACTCCTGCGGCACCACCGACACGAACCGCCGGTAGCTGCGCAGGTCCAACGTCTCCATGTCGACACCGTCGAGCAGGATGCGGCCCTCGGTCGGCCGCAGGAACCCGATGACCAGGTTCAACGCCGTCGACTTGCCCGCGCCGGACGCGCCGACCAGCGCGATCGTCTCCCCCGGCCGCACGTCGAGGTCGAAGTCGCTGACCGAGTTCCGCGCGGACTCCGGGTAGGCGAACCCCACCCGCTCGAACCGCACGCCGCCGCGCACGGCGTCGACCTGCGCCTTGCCCGCGTTGTGCTCGAGGTCCGGGGCCTGGAGCACCTCGCCGAGCGAGCGGACCGACTCCAGCCCCTTGCTGATCAGCGGCGTCAGGCTCATCAACGTGGTGACCGCGCCGGTCAGGGAGGCGAAGTAGGCGCTGAGCATGACCACGTCGCCGGGCGTGACGGACAGCCGGCCGTGGTAGGCGGCCAGGGCCGAGCCGGCGAGGCAGCCGACGCCGAGGGCGTTGAGCAGGATCCAGGCCAGCGCGCCGAAGCGGACGTTGAGGCCGTCCAGCTTCATGCCGGCCGCGAAGACCTGGCGCAGGGTGCCGTCCATCCGGTTGAGGGCGGTGCTCTCCAGGCCGTGCGCGCGGGTGATCGGGATGAGCGTGGTCATCTCGCCGACCCGGGACGACAGCTGCTCGACCTCCTGCCGGAACGACTCGTTGTACGCGCGCAGCCGGCCGCGCAGCCACATCACCAGCACCGCCGCCGCGGGCACGACGACCAGGAACACCGGCAGGAACGCGGGCGCGTTCAACCCGATCACGACCAGCGCGCCGCTCAACGTCGCCAACGCCGCCAGGCCCTGGTCGCCGACCTGCTGGGTGGACGTCTCGATGCTCTCGACGTCCCGGATGACCTTGGTCTGCAGCACGCCCGCGCTGACCCGCGCGTGGTAGCCGATGGACAGCTGCTGCATGCGCCGGCTCAGCGCCGACCGCATCCGCATGCCCATCCGGCGCGCGCTGCCGTACCACCAGCGCGTGTAGAGGATCGCGAACGGGTAGTTCAGCACCAGCGTGACCAGCAACAACCCCGCGCCGAGCCAGATGCCGGTGACCGGTCGGCGCTCCACGACGACGTCGATGACGTGGGCGGTGATGACCGGGGTGAGCCAGGTGGGGCTGTGCTTGACGAAGAACGCGCCGGCGCCGAGGCCGAGCTTCGCGCGGTCCTCGCGGAAGAGGTAGAGGAGGGTGCGGACGGGGTGCTCGCCGCGGTAGCGGTGGTCGAGCGGACCGTGGGGCATGGGGCGAGGGCTCCTGCGAACGGGGGGTCACGAGACGCCCACACCGCGCCGTGTGGGGAGCGCTCTCACATCGTAGGTGGCCGGTCCACCGCATTTGCCCTGGCCGGGGCGGGTGCCGCGGGACACCCGCCCCCTGCCGGTCAGTAGCCGAACACCAGCCGGTAGGCGATCTCCGGGTCGAACGTGCCCGCGGGCGTGTTCGGCGCGGTGCCGCAGTTGCCGTCGGAGTCGCCGGGCACCTTCACCCACAGCAGCATCTCGGCGCCGCCGCCGGTCTGCGCGGTCACGCCGAGCTTGCGCCCGCCGGGGTTGCACCACTCGCCGTTGGACCCGTTGCCGTTGCGGCTGGTGTCGACGACGAACGCCTTGGCGTACCCGGGCAGGGAGCCGTTCACGGAGTTGCCGTAGGACACCGACTCGCTGGTGGTGTGGTAGTTGGAGACGTTGATCGCGAACCCGCGGACGTTGCGCACGCCGGCCGCGTCCAACCGGCCCGCCATGGTGTTCGCGGCCACCCAGCGGGCGTTGCCCGCGTCCAGGTAGGCCCAGGTGTTGGGCGCGCGGTCGCGGAACTGCTCCGTGGCGTAGCGGATCATCGCGTTGCGCGTGGTGACGGCGTCGGGCGTCATGCAGTTGAAGTCGGCCAGCGAGTCAGGCTCGATCACCACGACGGCGGGCCGCGCGCCGATGGCTCCCGCGAAGGCCGAGATCCACGTCCGGTAGGCCTCGGGCGACCCCGCGCCGCCGCCGGAGTGGCCGCCGCACGCGTCCCGGCCGGGGATGTTGTAGGCGACGAGGACCGGCAGCTTGTCGGCCGCGTCGGCGGCGGCCACGTAGTTGCCCACGGCCGTGCGGATGTCACCGCTCCAGCTGCCGAACCACCGCGCCATCGGCTTGGTGGAGAGGTTGGACCTGATGGCCGACGTCCGCCCGTCGTTGGGGTTGTTGCGCACCCACACGGCGGGGTTCGAGTTGGGATCCACGTAGAAACCACTGGTCATGCCGATCGGGCTGGCGGCGTTCGCCTGGCCGGGCACGACCAGTGCCGCGAGCAGGGCGAGCGCTGTCGCGAGCAAGCGCATTGACGGTCCTTCCGCTCGAAGAACGCGGCGGCGGCTCACCGATCAAAGCACTCCGGTCCGCGAACCGGTTCGACCATCTGGACACTCCGAGTGCCGGGCCGTGGCTCATCGTCATCCCCGAGTGCTCCGGGACTCGGCGTGTGACCTGTGGCATAGCCGCCCGGCGCGAGGGCGCCGGAGCCGGCTCCGGCTGGATCGATCACTCCGCTTTCGTCACGGCCGCACCCCGGTCCACGTGCTGTTCGGTGGCCTCGTCGCGACCGGAGGGACCAACCGCCGGCAACGACCGCATCACAAGTGCCGGATGCCCGCACCGGCCACGGACGCATAAGCAACAATGGCGCTCGCGCGGCAACCCCTGGAGGAGCGGAATGTCCTGGCAAGAGGACCTGGCAGAGCTGGACCGCACATTGGCGGAGGGTCGGATCAGCGCCGACGACTACCGCCGACGCCGGGATGAACTCCTCGCCGCCGCCTCGGGTGGCGGCCCGGCCGCACCGCCCAACAGCGGCCCGTTCGCGCCGCCGGTGCGGTGGGACGCGGTGCCGCCGTCGCAGCCGAACCAGAACCCCGACGCCACCCAGATCGTCACGCCCGGAGCGGTCCCGCAGGCCAACCCGGACCGGACGCAGGTGGTGAGCCAGCGGCCGCCCGACGCCGACCGCACCCAGTACGTGACCCCGATCGCGCCGCAGCAGCAGATGCCGCCTCAGCAGCAGCAACAGCAGCAGCAGGGTGGCTGGCAGTCCGGCCCGCCGTCGAGCACGCCGCCGTGGGGCGGCGACAGCTACAGCCCGATCGGCGACGCCAACCCGAGCTGGATCGCGCAGGGCCCCGAGGTCTTCGACGACACCGGCGGCGGCGGCAAGGGCAAGGTCATCGGCATCGTGCTGGCCGTCGTGCTGCTCGCGGGCATCGCGTTCGGCGCCTACTGGATCTGGGGCCGCGGCGAGTCGTCGCCGACCGCCGGTGGCAACACCACCGAGGCCAGCACGGCCGCGACCACCACCACGCCGCCGCCACCGCCGGACCCGCTGCCGGTCGGCAAGCTCCCCGGCAGGATGAGCACCAACAAGGCCGTGACCGACTTCTCGGGTGTCCCGGGCCTCAACTACCTGCTGCCCACGGAGGCCGCGCTCTACACGACCGCGGGCGCCACGAAGACCAAGCTCTCGCAGTTCGTCATGGACGACGGCTCCGCGGGCGTCGTCCTGATCGTGCAGGGCACCGACGCCACAGCGGCCGCCGCTGCCGCGCTCGAACTGCACAACACCCAGCTCAACAACGGCATGACGCAGATCACGGACGGCCCCGCCGGCGTGATGGCGGCCCAGGTCGACGTGAAGGACGGGCAGAAGGCCCGCGTCCGCGGCCACTACAGCAGCAAGGACCTGATCGTCCGGGTCGACGCCTCCGCCGCCACGCTCGCCCTCGCGCGCAAGGCCTTCGACCAGGCCCTGAAGGCGCAGCTCGAGGTGCTCGCCGCCGATGGCTGACCCGCGCCACGACGGCGGTGCCGTGACCGCGTGCACCGTCGTCGCCCGCAACTACCTGCCCGCCGCGCGCGTCCTCGCCGCGTCCTACCTCCGGCACCACCCGGACCACGAGTTCGTGATCGCGGTGATCGACGTGCCGCGCGGCACGGGCGAGCGCCAGGGCCGGCTGCGCACGGTCGGCCCCGAGGCCACCGGCATCGACGCGGACGACTACCTGCGCATGGCCACCGCCTACAACGTCACCGAGATGGCCACGGCGGTGAAGCCGTACCTGCTGCGCGAGCTGCGCTCGCAGGCCGACGTGGTGATCTACCTCGACCCGGACATCGAGGTCTTCGCGCCGATGCCGGAGCTGGAGGAGCTGGCGCTCGCGCACGGCATCGTGCTCACGCCGCACTTCCTCAACCCGCTGCCGCGCGACGGCAAGGACCCGAGCGAAGCCGCGATCATGGGCGCCGGGATCTTCAACCTCGGCTTCGTGGCCACCGGTCCCGGTTCCGAGCCGTTCCTGGACTTCTGGGCCGAGCGCCTGCGCCACGACGCGATCGTGGCGCCGGAGAAGCAGCTGTTCACCGACCAGCGGTGGGTGGACCAGGTGCCCGCGCTGTTCGACAACACCGTGCTGCGCGACCCCGGCTTCAACGTCGCCTACTGGAACATCCACGAGCGGCCCGTCGAGCGCGACGCGGACGGCGTGCTGACCGCGGGCGGCCACCGGCTGCGGTTCTTCCACTACAGCGGCTACCGGCCGGAGAAGCCGTGGCTGCTGTCGCACCACACGCCGACCCGGCCGCGCGTGGTGCTGTCCGAGCACCCCACCGTCCGCGAGCTGTGCGACGGCTACCGCGCGTCCTTGCAGGGCAACGGCTACGCCGAGACGCTGGAGTCGATCCCGTACGGCTTCGCGAAGATGGCCGACGGCACGAAGATCAGCCCGGCCATGCGCACCCTGTACCGGGACGCGTGGGTGAGGGCCGAGCGCTGGGAGGCCCTCGGCCTGACCGGCGAGCGGCCGACGGCGGTCCCGCCGCACGCGTTCGACGCCGACGGCGGCGCGGCGCTGCGCGAGTGGCTCGCCGCTCCGCCGGACGACGCGCCCGTCGGCACCGCGCTGAGCCGCCTGGTGCAGGCGGTGTGGGACTCGCGGCCCGACCTGAAGACCGCGTTCCCGCTGCCGCACAGCCGTGACGCCGCGCCGTTCCGCTCCTGGTGCGCGAGCTCCGGCGTGGTCGAGGCGTCGCTGCCGGCGTGGGCGCTGCCCGCCGAGCCGGTCGAGCCGTCGGAGCCGTCGGACGACTTCGGCGTCAACGTGGTCGGCTACCTGACCGCGGAGCTGGGCGTCGGCGAGATGGCCCGGCTGGTGCACGACGCGATCCGCGAGTCCGGCGTGCCGGTCGTCTCGGTGGTCGAGGACCGGTTGGTGTCCAACCGCACGGGCCTGGCCGAGCCGGGCACGGTCGGTCAGCCGCGGTTCCCGGTCAGCCTGCTGTGCGTGAACGCCGACCAGACCCGCGCGGTGCTCGACCACCAGCCGCACGTCGGCCACCACCGCTACCGGATCGGCCTGTGGGCGTGGGAGCTCGAGGAGTTCCCCGGCGAGATGCACCACGCGTTCGACCTGGTCGACGAGGTGTGGACGGTCAGCGAGTTCTGCCGCGACGCCATCGCCAAGCACACGTCCGTGCCGGTGAAGGCGATCCCGGTGCCGGTGCGCGACCCCGGTCCGGTGGCCCGGCCGGAACGCCGCCCCGGCGACCCGGTGCAGTTCCTGTTCGCGTTCGACTTCTTCAGCATCGGCCAGCGCAAGAACCCGTGGGGCCTGGTCGAGGCGTTCCAGCGGGCCTTCGAGGGCCGCGACGACGTGCGCCTGGTGCTCAAGGCGATCAACGGCGACAAGAACCCGCACACCGCCGAGCGGCTGCGGGTGAAGGTCATGGACGACCCGCGCATCGAGCTGGTCGAGCGCTACCTGTCCGTGCAGGAGCTCGACGACCTCTACGCGTCCAGCAGCGCCTACGTCTCCCTGCACCGCAGCGAGGGCTTCGGCCTCACCGTGGCCGAGGCGATGGCGCGGGCCATGCCGGTGATCTCCACCGACTACTCCAGCACCACGGAGTTCCTGGACGCCAAGACCGGCTGGCCGGTGCCCCACAAGCTGGTGCCGGTGGGGCCGGGCAACCACCCGTACCCGGCGAACGCGGTGTGGGCCGAGCCCGACCTGGACGCCGCCGCCCGCGCCATGCGCGAGGTCGCGGACGACCCGGCCGAGGCCGCCCGCCGCGGTCGTGCGGCGCGCGAGCACATCCTGCGCACCCGTTCGGTGAAGCGGGCCGCCTCGTGGATGGCCGAGCAGCTGCGCGCGGCGCACGAGAGCTGGCGGGGCAGCGGTGGCGCGGGTTACCGGGCCGAGCTGCCGGGCGCGGACCTGCTGCGGCCGTTGCGCGAGTCCAAGCAGGCGCTGCTGTGGCGGGCCGAGGTGGGCACGGCGTCGCGCACGCCGCTGGCGCCCGCGCTGCGCAAGGCCGTGCTGCGCGCCATCGACCACTACGACGTGCACCAGCGCAAGGTGATGGGCACGCTCGTCGGCGGCGTCGAGGACACGCTGAACAGCGTGGTCGCGCGGCTGGAGGCGGTCGAGTCGAACGTCGAGTCCACGCGCTGGGCGAACGAGGGCCTCAAGAACCGGCTCGCGAGCGTGCAGGACGAGGTCCGCTCCGCCGTCGAGGACAACGCGGCGAACCTGACGAACCTGGAGCAGCAGCTCGACAACACGCTGGAGCGGGTGTGGTCGCGGCTCGCGGACGACGAGCGCACGACGTTCACCCGGTTCGCCGAGCGCGACCAGCGGCTCGACGGCGACGAGCAGCGGATCACCGAGCTGGCCCGGACGCTGTCCGCGGTGCAGGACACGGCACGGCTGCGGCACGCGCCGGTGCCCGCGGGCGCGGACGTGGTGGTGTGCGACGCGGGCGCGTTGCTGCTGCCCGTGGACAACGTCGTGCTGCCGTGGCTCGCCTACCACCGGTCGTGGGAGGTCGAGGAGGCCGACCTGATGGCCGGGCTCGTCGGCGACGGCACGTTCCTCGACATCGGCGCGCACGTCGGCTACCACACGCTGCGCCTGCTCCAGCGGGCCAAGGGCGTCGCGTCGGTCGTCGCGGTGGAGGCCAACCCGGTCAACGCCGAGTACCTGCGCCGCAACGTCGTGGCCAACCTGGGCGCGGAGGGCGCGAAGACCGTCGACGTGCTGCCGGTCGCGGCGTGGGACGAGGACGGCAGCATCCGCCTCGTGCAGGCCGAGGACGACAACAGCGGCGACCACCGGGCGCACGAGGTGTCCGACGAGGGCGCGGGCGGCGTGGTGATCCCCGCGGTCCGGCTCGACGGCAGGCCCGAGGTGGCCGACCGCCGCGTCACGCTGGTGAAGGTCGACCTGCAGGGCCGCGACCACCGGGCGCTCGCCGGCCTGACCGCCGTGCTGGAACGCGACCGCCCGCACGTGGTGTGCGAGTTCTGCCCGGCGGCGATCGTGGAACTCGGCGACGACCCGCTCCAGGTGCTGCTCGGCTACCGCAAGATGGGCTACGCCCCCGTGCCGCTCGGCGCCGACCCGGAGGCCGAGCACGTGGACGAAGACCTGGTGCGCCAGGCGGACGCGGCCGACACCGGCTTCGTCACGCTGTGGCTTCGGCCACTCTGACCACAGCATTCGCTGTGTTTCGAGGTGCCGGTCCTGCGACACTCGATCCCGGTTCCGGTAAGGGGGCCGGGTTCCGAGTGTGGAGGTAGCGCCGCGTGGGTGAGGTTCGGACTCGCACGTCCACGCTCGGCGCGCTGCTGGTGGTCGGCCTGCTCGCGGCCGTCGCCTTCGGCGCGTGGAGCCTGTGGGGCGGGCAGCCGCTGCCGGCCAGCGCGCGCAACGTGCCGCCGACCGGCGAAGCGGGCCGGCTGGCCGCCGATCCGCTGGCGCTGGCGGACTTCGACTCGGGCACCGAGTCCTACGACTACGTGCGCGCGTTCCCGGACCTGATCAGGCTCGAGTTCCTCAACGAGGCCGAGGTCGCGGTCTACCAGGAGGAGGGCGCGGGCGCGGCGCGGATGACCGTGTCGTCGAAGCGGCCCGAGGGCCGGGTGCTGGTCGCCGTGATCCGGATGGCCGACCGGGACGCCGCGCTGCGGGCCGCCGACCGCCTGGACGAGCTGCAGCTGGCGTTCGGCCTGGAGCGGGTACCGCCCGAGCACGGCGTCACCAGGGTGACCCGGGTGATCCAGAACCTCGACGTCCAGCCCCCGCCGCGGCCGACCGCGCGCGGCTACTACGTGCACCGGGACCTGCTGGTGCGGGTCGAGCTGAACGCCAAGTCGTTCGACCTCACCTCCGAGTTCGGTCCGTTGCTGGCCATGCAGTTGCAGGCGCTGCCCGCCGATGGCTGAGACCAAAACGTCCGTCGAGACCGGCGGCACGACCCTGCCCGGTGTGCGCGTGGTGACCGCGACCGCCGTGTGCCTGATCGCCTACAGCTACCTGTTCGGCCTGTGGCCCAACCGGCACGGCCACGACTCCGAGCTGGTCGTGGTGATCCGCAGCTGGGTCAACCAACCGACCGGGATCGGCGAGGACTTCGGCTTCCTCGGCATCGCGCTGCTCCTCATGGCGGCCGGGTACGCGGTCGCGGGCGTCGACCGGTGGTCGGTGGCGGTCCGGCTGCTGCGCCGGGTCGTGCCCGCGGTGGTGGGCGCGGTGCTGGTGGGCGCGCTGCTGTCGCTGGTCGGCGCGGAGCCGCTGACCGACGCCGCGGTGACGACACCGGTCGCGGCGGTGGCGTTGGCGGGGCTGCTCGTGCTCGTGCTGCGGCCGGTGGAGCGCGGCGCGCCGTGGCTCGCGGTGCCGGTGCAGTTGGAGATCACCTGCGTGCTGGTGATGGCGGGCGGCTGGGCCGCCCGCGCCGGGGGTCCCGACGTGCTGCGCCTGCTCGGCCTGGTCGGCGGGCTCCTGCCGTTGACCGCGCTCGGCCAGGTGGCGTGGCAGGTGCGGGCGGGACGGCTGAGCGCGGCGCGCGGCGTCGGGCTCGGCCTGCTCGCCGTGGTGGTGCTGGCGCTGGCCGACCGGATGGCGCCGGACCTGGCCGGGTACTGGCACCCGTTGGGCGGCGTGCTGGCGCTGCTGCTGTTCCTGATCGCGCTGCCGCGCGGCGCGGCGTTGGCGTCGACGCGGCCGGTGCGCTGGCTGAGCAGCCGCGCGGTGCCGCTGTACGTGTCCGTCCCGGTCGTCGGCTACGCGGTGACCGGCGTGCTGGCGAACGGCGTCCCGGTGCTGCTCGCGCTGCTGCTCGGGACGGTGTGCGCGGGAGGTGCCGCGGAGGCGTTGCACCGGGGTTTGGAGAAGGTGGCATGACGGCGGGCACGCTGGAACGGACCGAGGTCATCCCGAAGAGCGCCGGGTACCTGCACGGCCTCGACCTGCTGCGGGTCGTCGCGTCCTGCGCGGTCGTGCTCACCCACCTGATCGCCTGGTTCACGTTGAACGACCGCGAGTTCTGGCTGGCGACGGCGGTCGAGCGCGGCGTGGTCGAGACGCTGCACCTCAACCCGCGCCTGTCGTTCCTCGGCGTCGCGCTGTTCCTCGTCGTCAGCGGCGTGGTGGTGACGCACGTGGCGAACCGCGAGCGCCCGCTGCAGTTCCTGCGCCGCCGCGTCGTGCGGCTCATCCCGCTGCTCTGGGTCGTCACGATCATCGTGTGGGTCCTGATCAACCTGGGCCACCGGGTGTCGTCGGCCCGCGAGTCGAACCTGGACGTCGGCGACCTGCTCAGCGGCATGGTCCTGGTCAACTTCTTCCAGACGCCCCAGGTGGCGCTGGTCGCGGTGACGTGGACACTCCAGGTGCAGGTCGTCTTCTACTGCTACGTGGCGCTGACCATCCCCGTGCTGCGCAAGCGCGCCTGGATCCCGCCGCTGGCCGCCGCGCCGCTGTGCTTCACCGTGCTGCTGATCACCGATCACTTCCCGACCATGCTCAGCCACGGGATCGCCCAGTTCGGGGTGTACCTGCCGGTGCTGGTGCTGGGGCAGCTGATCTCGCTGGTGCACTCCGGCAAGGTGCACCCGGTCGCGGGCACGGCCATCGGCGCGGTGCACTTCACCTTGTTCGTCTGGGTGGACAAGGTCGGCGGCCACACGGACCAGGGCGGCTCCGTGCCGCGCACGCTGCTGTTCGCCGTGCTGCTGACCGTGCTGCTGGTGGCCGCGAGCGGTCCGGTGAGCCGGTCGGCGTTCATCCGCGGCTGGTCCAAGCGGACGTACGCGATCTACCTGATCCACCTCAGCGCGATGTACCCCTTGTACGACGCCCTGATGCCGCACCTCGACCCGACGCTGGTCGCGGTGCTCGGCCTGGTGACGACCGCGCTGGCGGCCGAGGCGCTGCACCGCTGGGTCGAGATGCCCGCCGACCGGGCGGTCCGCCGTTGGGAACGGCGGGGCAGCGTTACCGGCCGCTCGGGATAGTCACGATCCGCCGTCTGATCGAGAGCCTTCCGTTACCATGCTGGACGGCGGGGAGGCGGCGGCGACGGGGAAGGGGCGGACCCCTGGACGGTCAGACGGCACCGCCGAAGGTTCGCATCGCGTTCATCGACATCGGACGCGGGCTGGCTGCGCTGCTCGTCTTCTACAGCCACATCGCCGAGCAGTGGGTCGCCAAGCGCGAGGTCGGGCCGACGCCGGGCGTCGACTTCATCGACGCGCTCACCAGCGACCCGATGCACATGGGGTTGCAGGGCATCGGCCAGATCGCGGTGCCGTTCTTCTTCCTGGTCAGCGGGTTCGTGGTCACGCCGATCGCGTTGCGCCAGGGCCAGCGCCGGTTCGGCCTCAACCGGTTGGTGCGCGTCTACATCCCGATGACGTTCGTGGTGCTGCTGACCGCCGCGGTGATCCTGCTCGGCGCGCAGACGCTGATCGGCGCGAAAGAGCCGGTGATCACCTGGTGGACCATCATCACCAACTCACTGGTGATCAACTACCTGATCGTGCCGCAGGTCGTGATGGTCGGCGTCGCGTGGACGCTGGTCGTCGAGGTCGTCTTCTACATCCTGCTGGTGCTGCTGCTGCCGGTGATGCGGCGCTGGACGTGGCTCGCCATCGGCGCGCAGCTGACGTTCGTGTTCGTGGTGATGATGAGCGCCCGCGAGTTCGGCGCGTCGTGGGCGCTGTTCGCGGTGAACGTGTCGTACCTGCCCATCCCGATCATCGGCCAGATCATCTGGGCGACCACGAGCAAGCGCGTGCCGCTGTGGCTGGGCGGGGTGTACGTCGGCATCGCGTGGTCGCTGTACGTGCTCGCCGAGCACCTGAAGCTCGGCCGGCTCGACACCTCCTACAACCTCGCGCTCGCGTTCGCGCTGCTGTTCTTCATGGTCGGGTACTTCGCGGAGTCGCGGCTCAAGGAGCGCAAGATCTGGATCGCGCTCTCGGAGCGCAGCTACTCGATCTACCTGCTGCACGGTCTCGTGGCGTTCGTGTCGCTGGACCTGATGCGGCCGGCCGTGCCGCTGTGGCTGGCGATCCCGCTCGCGGTGGCCCTCACGTTCGGCGTGGTCGAGGTGAGCTACCGGTTCGTGGAGAAGCCGAGCCACGCGCTGGCCCGGAAGCTGTCCCGCAAGCCCGCGCCCAAGCCGGAGCCCGAGGAGGCGGAGGTCGAGGCGGAGGCGGAGTCGGCGGAGGTCGAGGACGAGTTCGAGGACGACGACTTCGAGGACGAGTTCGACGATGCCGAGGACGCCGAGTGGCCGGAGGAGTCCGAGGAACCGGACGAACCGGAGCCCGTGCGGGAAGCCCCGACCGTGGTGATCCGCCCGGTCCGCCTGCGCACGCCACCGCCCCAGCGCACACCTCCACGCACCGCGACCCCACCGCAGGGCACCCCACCGCACGGCACACCGCTCCAGCGCACCCCGCCGTCGCGCACGCCGCCCCGAGGCACGCCGGTCAACGGCGTGCCGGTCCCCGGCACGCCGCCCCGAGGTGTGCCCGTCAACGGCACACCGGTTCCCGGCACGCCACCGCGCGGTATGCCGGTCAACGGCTCACCGGTCAACGGCACGCCACCGCGAAGCGCAGCCGCCAACGGCACGCCGGCTCCGGGCACACCGCCGCGCGGCACGCCCGTCAACGGCACGCCGCGCGCCACGCCCACCAACGGCACGCCGGCTCCCGGCACCCCACCTCGCGGTGTGCCCGCCAACGGTTCACCGGTCCCCGGCACACCCCCGCGTGGCACCCCGGCCCAGCGAACCCCGGCCCAACCCCCGCCGCGCCCGCCCGCCCCACGCCCGACGCCCGCACCCCCGCGGGTCGAGGACGCGACCCAGCACCTGCCCGCGGCGGTCTGGCCGGCCGAGGACCCCGAGGTCGACGAGGCGCCCAGGCGCCGGCGGCTGCGCGAGGACAGCGGCCCGTCGGTGACGGTGGCATCCCTGCTCGCCAACCACGCCAAGGAGAACGGCCACCACCGCTAACGCGGGTTCTTGGCCATCTCCTCGGCGATGATGTCGATGACCGGCGGTTCGAGCACCGGGTCCAGCCCGCTGACGAGGAGCCGTTCCGCGGCCTCCAGCACGACGACGTCGGTCTCCGCGAGGGCCCGGGCGACCTCACGGGCGTTGTGGGTGAGGCGTTCGACGTGCACCATCGTCAAGTCGGTGAAGCAGGCCACCAGGTACTGCGCCGCGTAGTAGGCGAACGAGTCGCCGAGCAGCCCCACCTTCGCCGTCGCCACGCCCTCCGAGGGCGCCTGCGTGAACCGCTGCGGCTTGGGGTCGAGCGGGATCTCGTGGTTGCGCACCGTGCTGCCGTCGGGCGCGAGGTCGTAGGACTGGACCGGGTCCGTCGCGGTCCGGCCCAGCAGCGGCGCGAGGTCGCCCTCGCGGTGGACCACCTTCGTGGGCTCGACCTTCCAGCCCTTGGACGTGCCCGGCTTGACGGTGTCGGTGATGACGCGGGCCATCACGAGGCTGCCCTCGTGGGTCCAGTGGCTGTCGTACTTCGGGTAGGGCAGGCGGTTGGTCAGCTCGGCCGTCTGCTCGATCCGCGACCGCAGGTCGAGCGCCCCCGTCTTGCCGATCCCCTGCCAGAACTCGTCCCGCGCCTTGTTGAAGCAGTCCTTGCCGTAGAACTTCGACGGCAGGAACTCGGGCACCATCGTGCTCTTGTTCGGCGCGACGACCAGCAGGAACCTGCGCCCCGACGACTCGACCGCGGCGCGCAGGCGCGACAGGCGGGCGTGCACCTCGGCCACCGGCATCACCGGGTCGCACGCGCCCTCGACGTCCGCGCCGAGGAACAGCCAGTCGTCCTTGCCCTCGATCACGTCGACGAACGCCGTCGGGTCGGGCAGGTCCGCGGACGGGTCCTTCGGGGGCGTCGGCACCGGTCCGACGACGTCCTGCCGCCGGTCGAGGTCCGGCGCCTCGCCGAAGAGGCCGCGGCTGATGCCGTTCGCGGCGGCCACCGCCTTGTCGCGCAGCGGCACGTGGTCGCTCGCCCACGCGTTCAGCCCGGTGAAGAAGCCCCAGCCGTCGGTGATCGACGGGAACTCGGCGAGCTTGCGGTTCTCGAACTCCGCGGGCCGCACGCCGACGACCAGCAGCAGGGCGGGCGCGCAGAAGAAGAGGATCGCGAGGGTGAGCGCGGTGCGCTGGCGGCTGCTGTGCCGCGGCCGGTAGAGGGCGTGCTCGCGGGGGAGCAACGACTCCGGCACCGCCGGGAGGCTCTTGGGCGGGTCGATGCTCACGCCGAACAGCGTAGCCGGCGCGCACATCACCTGTTCGTGGTTCACCTCAAGGAGGGGATTCAAGAACAGTTGCGCGTGCAACCCCGCGCCCATGGCAGACGTCTCTTCGGGTGACAGGGCACCTCACGCAGCGGAGGATCGTATGTGGCCCACTGTGATCCTGGTCACCTCTGGGGCACTGGCGTTTTTAGTGCGAACCGTTCGAGTCCTGCGATCCGTATCGAAATCCGAAGGTGGGCGAACCCGTATTGAGACCGCCCCGCCGGCCTAGTCCCTATGGCGGCTTGTCCACTTGCCGTACGATCATTTCGGGTCGTACGACCTGTGCCTGCTAGGGGACCTCAGAACAGAGGTAGGTGCGTCATGGATCTCGCACTGAGTAAGGTCATCGAGCTGCGCGAAAGCGGGTTCCAGTTCCTCCACCTCCGGGACGAGGACGGACAGCTCGACCGCATCATGGCGTTCAAGCAGCGCAGAGGGTTCATCGACTCGATCTTGTTCTGGTCGGAGACCGAGGCCCGCGCGGGCAGGCTGCCGGCCGTCCGGGACAGCCAGCGCGCCGCCCAGGCGGTCTGGATTTACGAGGGACCACTGGTGGAGGCCGTCGACCGGCTGCTCGACCTGCCCGAGCCCGGCTCGCGCAACGCGCCGACGCTGATGAAGAAGACGGCGTCCGACCTCGCGGTCGTGACCACGCTGCCGTTCAAGCTGAAGCTGCCGCCCGGCGCTATCGCCTAGACATCTTCCGTTAACGTCACCCGCCGCACACACAATGCGGCGGGTATCGGCGTTTCGGTCACTGTCCGTGATTTTTCACTGTTTTACGCAGAAGTTTCGCTGCCGGTCTATGTGCACCCCGCGCGTTCACAACAATGAATATTCACCCTCTGCGCGGTGACACCAAACCTGATTCGTAGGCGAGCACGACAAGTTGTGCGCGGTCCCGTGCGCCCAGTTTGGTCATCACCCGACTGACGTGCGTGCGCGACGTCGCGGGACTGATCACGAGGTGCTCGGCGATCTCCTCGTTCGACATGCCGGCGGCCACGAGCGCGAGGATCTCCCGCTCCCGAGCGGTCAGCACGCCCAACGCCTTCGGGTCCGGGCGGCGGTGCTCCGGCCGGTTCGCGAACTCCTCGATCAACTTCCGGGTGACACTCGGTGCGAGGAGCGCCTCACCCTCCGCGACCACGGTGAGGGCGTGCAGCAGCTCGACCGGATCGGTGTCCTTGAGCAGGAAGCCCGACGCGCCGCTGCGCAACGCCTCGAAGACGTACTCGTCCACGTTGAAGGTCGTCAGCACGAGCACCTTCACGTCCGGCAGCTCGGCGCAGATCTGCCGCGTGGCGGCCAGGCCGTCGGTGCCGGGCATCCGGATGTCCATCACCACGACGTCCGGCCGGTGCTCGTGCGCCCGCCGGACCGCCTCCGCGCCGTCACCGGCCTCGCCGACGACCTCGAAGCCGTCCTCCGTGTCGAGCAGCAGGCGGAAACCCGCGCGCACCAACGCCTGGTCGTCGGCCAGCACCACCCTGATCACCACGAACCTCCCACGGTAGGACCGCCCTGACGGTGAAGCCCTCGGTCGACGGCCCCGCGTCCAGCGTGCCGCCGAGCGCTTCGACCCGTTCCCGCATGCCGCGGATGCCGGAGCCCGCGCCCTGCGGCGTCTGGACGCCCCTGGCCGCGCCGTCGTCGGTGACGGTCAGGACCAGGGCGTCCTCGGTGTGCTCGAACGAGATGACGATCTCGGACGCGTCCGGCGCGTACCGCAGCGCGTTGGTCAGCGCCTCCTGCACCACCCGGTACGCGGCGGCGTCGACGGGTGCGGGCAACGTCCCCGGCGTGCCGACGACCTTGGCCACCGGCACCGGTCGGACCAGCTCGTCGAGCCGGTCGAGGCTGGGCGCCGGCGTCGTGCCCTCACCGGTCCGCAGCACGCCGAGGGTCGCGCGCAGGTCGTCCAACGCGTGACCGCTCGCCTCCTTGATCGCCTTGAGGGCCTTCACCGCCTCTTCGGGACGGCGGTCGGCGACGTGCGCGGCGACGCCCGCCTGCACGTTGATCATGGCGAGGCTGTGCGCGACCACGTCGTGCACCTCCCGCGCGATGCGCAACCGTTCTTCTTCCACCTGGCGGCTCCGCTGTTCGTGGACACGGGTGCGGCGCAGGGAGAACACGGCGATGGCGGGTGCGGCGATCAGCGGACCCCAGTGGCCGGTGACGTAGTACAGCCACGTCGACGCGCCGGTGACCGCGATGACGGCGACGGGGAAGCGCTTGCGCCAGATCAGCGGCGCGAACGTCGCCGCGAACCAGACCCACGCCAGCCACGCCATGCCGATGACGGTACGGGAGGGTCCGGCAGGTCAGCGTCGTGTCAGGAGCGACTCACGCCCCTACGTCGGCGGGCGTACGTCGCGGGGAGCGCGTCAGCCGTCGTACGAGCCCTTCTTCACCGCCGCGACGAAGGCGGTCCAGTCCGGCAGCGCCACGGTCGGCCCGGCCGGGTTCTTCGAGTCCCGCACCCGCGCCGAACCCCCCGAGAGCGAGACCTCGACGCAGTTGCCGTTCCCGCCGCCGTTGCTACGAGTGCTCTTGCGCCACATGGCGACACCTCGATCTCTATCGTTCAGCTGCCAACCTCCCGAGCCAATCGGCGGACTCCTCGGGGGACAACGCCAACTTCGGGAGGTGGGTGAAGGTCAGCCTAGCGACCTTCACCTTCGACGGGTCTTCAACGTGCAGCGATCCAGCCGCGTGCTCCACGTACAGCACCGACCGGTCCGCCTTCATCGGGAAGTCGAGCACGGTGAACGCCCCGTACTGCCCCTCGTTGAACCCCGCTCGGTGGGGCAGCACCTGCACCGTCACGTTGGCCAACCGCCGACGCTCTTCGAGGTGCGTCAACTGCGCCCGCGAAGCCTGGGCCACCGCGCTCTCCAGCATGATCGCGTGCAGTTGCAGCGGCTCTTCGGCGAGCAGTCTCTCCTGCTTGAGCAGGCGCACCTCGATCTGGTTCGCGATCCACCGCTTCGACCGCTGCACCCGAGCCCCCGCCAACACCGCTCGGACGTAGTCGGACGTCTGGAGGAGGCCGGGCACGTAGGTGACCTGGAAGTCGGAGACCTTGGAGGCGTCGTGCTCCAGGCTGATGTAGCCCTGGTCGTCGAGGTCGTACTTGGTCCACCAGCCCTTCTCCAGCGCCCTCGCGTACATCTCCATGTAGGGCTCCCACTGGGAGAACGGGACGCGCCGTAGGTGTCGAGCATGGCGCGCATGCCGTGGTAGTCGGGTCGCTGGCCCTTCTCGATCCGACTGATCTTGCGGTGGTCGTAGTTGAGCCGGTCGGCTGCTTCCTGCTGCGAGAGGCCCGCCCGTTGGCGCAGTTCCCGCAGGACCTCGCCGAGCCTGCGCATCCGGTCAGTCGGCTCGTTCCTGCTCACCCGCATCACCTCCGTTGACCAGTCGTGATCATCCGATCGCGCAACGCTACGGAGGCGGAAACAGCGGGTGGGAATCCCACGGCGCGGCGGAGGGACCAGTGCCCGACACGCGGGTCTGCACGGTGGGCTTGCGGTGGACCGGGGTGCACCTGGCCGGGTGAAGTAATCCACTCGCCGGAGTTAGGGCGCTTGAACCGGGCACCCGGATTGGGAAACTTTCCCGCCCATGAACCTCAGGAAGACCATCGCCGGAGCAGCGGTCGCGCTCGGTGGCACGGCCGTCATGCTCGGGCTGGGCGGCACCGCGCAGGCCGCCGACCTCGGTGCGCAGACGCGGCCCGACGTCGACGCCGAACTGGGCGAGATCGCGAACATCGGCGACGCGCTCCGGGTCGATCTCTCGGACCCGGCCGGCCCGATCGTCACCGGTCCCCTGCTCCTGGGCGACGGCGGGCCGCTGGACGTCAGGCTCAGCCTCGGCCGCTGACGCACCACCCCGGGCACGCCGAACGCCCACCTCGAGCCGGAGCGGTCCCGGCCCCCTCCCCCTCGGGCCGGGGCCGTTCCAACCACCCGAACCCCGACGCGCCGTTCAGCGGCCGACGGCGTAGCCCTGGGCGCCGCGCGGGTTGGCCGCCGCGCGCAGCAGGCCGTCGCGCGAGTCCCGGGCCACGGCCGACATCCGGCCCAGCGTCCACGGCCCCGCGTCGAGCACCGCGTGACCGCGTTCGCGCAGCTCCGCCATCGCGCCGTCGCCGATCCGCGACTCGACCACGACCTCGCCGGGCGTCCACGACCGCGGGTAGAACGAGCTCGGGAACGCGTTGGTGTGCCACATCGGCGAGTCGATGGCCTCCTGGAGGTTCATCCCGCCCGCGGTGTGGGCGAGCCAGAAGCCCAGCTGCCACTGGTCCTGCTGGTCGCCGCCGGGGGTGCCGAAGGCCATCGCGGGCAGGCCGTCGCGCAGGGCCAGGCTCGGGGACAGCGTGATCCGGGGGCGCTTGCCGGGCGCCAGGGAGTTCGGCAGGCCCTCGTCCAGCCAGAACATCTGCGCCCGGGTGCCGAGGCAGAACCCCAGCGACGGGATGGTCGGCGAGGACTGCAACCACCCGCCGGACGGGGTCGCCGACACGATGTTGCCCCAGCGGTCGACCACGTCCACGTGGACCGTGTCGCCCTTGACCGTGCCCGCGCTCGACACGGTGGGTTCGCCGATCGCGCCGCCACCGTCCTCCCCGCTCACGACGCGCGGGCCGCGCAGGACGTGCCCGGGAAGACGTGCTTCGAGCCGACCGGGTGAACCGGGCCGCAGGTCGAGCGACGCCTGATCGCCGACGAGCTGCCGGCGCTGGTGCGCGTACTCCCTCGACAGGAGGACGTCCAACGGCACGTCGCCGCCGTCCCCGTACCAGGCCTCCCGGTCGGCGAACGCCAGCTTCGCGCACTCCACCGCCAGGTGCACGGTCTCCGCCGACGGCACGCCGTCCGCATAGGACAACCGGTCCGCGAAGCCCTCCAGCAGCAGCAACTGCTGCAACAGCACGGGTCCCTGGGTCCACGCCCCCGGCTTGACCACGCTCCACGACCCGAAGTCCACCGACACGGCGTCCTCGTACGACGCCTCCCACGACGCCATGTCCTCGCCGGTCAGCACGCCGGCGTGATCGGCGCCCGAGTCGTCGCGGTGCGCGATCCGGGAGAACTCGTCCACCTGCGCCGCCACGAAGCCCTGCGACCACGCCCGCCGCGCCGCCTCGATCTGCGCCTCGCGGTCCGACCCGGCGGCCTCGGCGGCGGCGAGCAGCCACTCCCACGTGTCCGCGAGCTTGGTGTTGCGGAACCGCGCGCCGGCCTGCGGCGGCTTGCCGCCGGCCAGCCACAGCGCCGCCGACGACGTCCAGTGGTCCCGGAACAGGTCGGCGACCGTCGAGATGGTGAACGCCGCCCGCTCCAGCAGCGGGAAGCCGTCCCGCGCGTACCCGATCGCGTACCCCAGCACCTCGCGCAGCGACTTGGTCCCGTAGTCGCGCAGCAGCGTCAGCCAGCCGTCCCACGCGCCCGGCACGGTGGCCGCCAGCAGCCCGCTGCCCGGCACGAGGTCCAGCCCCAGGCCCGCGTAGTGCGGGATCGTGGCACCGGCCGGCGCCACGCCCTGGCCGCACAGCACGCGCGGCGCGGACTCGCCGGCGGCGGCGAACACCACGGGCACCTCGCCGCCGGGACCGTTGAGGTGCGGTTCCACCACTTGCAGCACGAAGCCGACCGCGACCGCGGCGTCGAAGGCGTTGCCGCCGTCCTCCAGGACGGCCATGCCCGCGCCGGAGGCGAGCCAGTGCGTGGACGCGACCATTCCGTGCGTGCCGACGAGTTCAGGACGCGTGGTGAACATTTCGACAACCTACGTCGGCTCGCCGAATTTTGTTACCCCTGCTAACGAGACCGTGTCCTGAAGATCAGCTGAACCCGAACCGCGCTCACCTCGCCTGGTCGGGCACCCGCAGCTCACGCCCCAGGCCGTGCAGCACGAGCCCCGCCCGCGCCAGCGCATCCGGGTCGAGGTGGTTGCGCGTGTCGAGCACCGTCGAACCGGCCATCACCGACGCCACCAGCGCCCAGTCCAGCGCGCGGAACTCCGGCCACTCGGTCAGCAGCACGACCGCGTCCGCGTCGCGCACCGCCGCGTACGGGGAGTCGACCACGGTCATCCCCACCAGCGGCCGGCTGATCTCCGGGTCGTGCGCGACCAGCTCCGCGCCCTCGAACGCGAGCAGCTCCGCCACCGCCAGCGCGGGCGAGTCGCGCAGGTCGTTGGTGCCCGCCTTGAACGCCAGCCCCAGCACGCCGATGCGGGCGCCGGCGAGCGGCCCGATGGCGCGGCGCAGCTTCTCCACCACCCGCCGCTGCTGCCGCGCGTTCGTCTCGATGGTGGCCTTGACCAGCGAGAAGTCCACGCCGACCGCATCGGCGATGCGCACCATGGCGTGCGTGTCCTTGGGCAGGCACGACCCGCCCCAGCCGGGGCCCGGCTTGAGGAACGACTGGCCGATGCGCTTGTCGTAGCCCATGCCCTCGGTGACGGAGGTGACGTCCGCGCCGACGAGCTCGCACAGCTCGGCGACCGCGTTGACGTAGGACAGCTTCATCGCCAGGAAGCAGTTGGCCGCGTACTTGACCATCTCGGCGCTGGCCGCGTCCATGAGCACCGTGGGCGCGCCGAGCCTGGTGAACAGCGCGCCGACGCGTTCGGGGGCCTGCGGCGAGTCCGAGCCGACCACGATCCGGTCGGGGTGCAGGAAGTCGCGCACGGCGCTGCCCTCGCGCAGGAACTCCGGGTTGGAGACGACGGCGACGTCCTCGCGCCCGAGCAGGGCCGCGACCCTGGTCGACGTGCCGACCGGAACGGTGGACTTGCACACCACGACCGCGCCGTAGGGCAGCACGTCGCGGATCTCCCGGGCCACCGCCTCGACCGCGCCGAGGTCCGCCGCGCCGCCCGCGCCCATGGGCGTCGGCAGGCACAGGAACACCACCTCGGCGTCGCCGACGGCGTGCCGCGCGCCCTCCACGAACGCGAGCCGTCCCGCCGACTGGCCCGCCGCCACCAGGTCGGCGAGGTCCGGTTCGAGGATGTCGACCTGCCCGGCACGCAGCCGCGCGACCTTGAGCGCGTCCACGTCGGCGCACACGACCCGATGCCCGAGGGAGGCCAGGCACGCCCCCGTCGTCAGGCCCACGTAACCCGTTCCCACGACCGCGATCCGCCGGACGAACATGGGTATGACGGTGGCACCCGAAGTTGACCGTGGGTCAAACACCAGGCGTATGCGGAGAGTGAGCTGGGTAGTCCCCCGGGTGTACGGGGAAACACCCCTCGCGGCGGACGCGGTTTCGCCTGGCCGAAGGCAAGGTCGTAGGTATGGAACTCGTCCTGTTCTCCCTGCTCTTCGTGGGCCTTGCGCTGCTGGCGGCCGTGCCGTTGGTCGCATTGCTCCACTTCTCCGAGCGCCGGGGGCTGAACGACCGTTAACCTCCTGGTCCCAGGACAGGAGGATGTATGGAGATCTCGGGTACCGCGGCGATCGTCACCGGCGGCGCGTCCGGGCTTGGCCTCGCGACCGCACGGGCGTTGGCGGCACGTGGTGCGGCGGTGTTCGCGCTGGACCTCTCTACCGACAACGCGCCTGACGTCGAGGGCGTCACCTACCTGGCGGCGGACGTGACCTCCGAGGAGGACGTCCAGGCCGCCGTCGACACGGCCGCCGGCTCCGGCTCGCCGCTGCGGGTCGTGGTGAACTGCGCGGGCATCGGCCCGTCGACGCGGACGGTCGGCAAGTCCGGCCCGCACCCGCTCGACCTGTACCGGAAGGTCATCGACGTCAACCTGGTCGGCACGTTCAACGTGCTGCGGCTGGCGGCGGCGGCGATGGGCAAGACCGAGCCGCTCGCGCACGGCCAGCGGGGCGTGGTGATCAACACGGCGTCGATCGCGGCGTTCGACGGGCAGATCGGGCAGGTGGCGTACGCGGCGTCGAAGGCCGCCGTGGTCGGGATGACCCTGCCCGCCGCGCGCGACCTGTCGTCGGTGGGCGTGCGGGTGATGACGATCGCGCCGGGCATCGTGGACACGCCGATGCTGGCGACCGTGTCGGACGAGTTCCGGGCCGGCCTGGCGGCGGGCGTGCCGTTCCCGAAGCGGCTGGCGCTGCCGGAGGAGTACGCGCAGCTGGCCGTGTCGATCGTGGAGCACGACTACCTGAACGGCGAGGTCATCCGCATGGACGGCGCACTGCGGATGGCTCCGCGGTGACATGGCCGCTGCTCCGCAGACGGCGGCTCGGTCGCCCGGGAGTCGACCGCTCGCGCCTGATTTCCCGACGATCGAAAAGCGTGATCGCCGGGAAATGAGTCACGAACGATCGACGCGACCTCGCGTGGTGGTCCGGTAGGGCGACCTCGCCCGCGACGCCGGAGGCGGCGCAATCACAAATCCCCGGCGAACGGCAGGTCGTCCATGGCGTCCGACGTCATCCACAGCCTCAGGGTGTGGGTGGCGCGGACGTCGTCCTCGTTGTACTCCAGCAGCCGGCGGCGCTGGGCGGGGTCGGCCGGCTTGCCGTCCATGCCCACGGCGTCGCGGTACCAGCGCATCGAGTTCTCGCCGCCCGCCTCCGGGTCGCGCCAGCGGAAGCCGGCGACCGGCGCGATGGTCTTCAGGCCCTTGCCGTGCGCGCACAGGAACTGGTCCTGCACGATGCCGAACAGGTCGACCCACGAGTCGGACGTGATGAACTCCCGCACCTGCGCCACGGTGGGGATGCCGGGCTGACCCTTGAACCGCTCGGCCGACCCCAGCAGCCAGCGGTTCTCCGCGAGCTCGTTGTAGCAGTAGGCCTTGAACGACAGGCCACGTGCGCGGGCGCGCAGCCGCACGCCCGTCAACCAGCCCCAGAACTCGGCGAACGACCGGGCCTCGTCCGCGCACGGCAGCGGGTCCCAGGTGGCGAACGCGCGGTAGCCGTGCTCCTCGCCGACGTCCTGCCCGGACAGCCAGCAGCCCCACATGTACGCGCCCAGGTCGCCGAAGCTCTCCATGTCCACGTCGACCTCGACGTCGGCGCGCGGCACCTCCATCCGGGACACGCGGCGCACCACGGTGAGGTCGCGCAGCCAGGCGCGGGCGAGGATCACCGCGTCGGAGTGCAGCATCCCGACCAGGGGGACGAGCTGCTCGTCCGGGTCGAGCGCGGCCAGCTCGTCGACCGTGTGGACGCCGACCTTGCGCAGCGCCGCGGCGTCCTCGCCGCGCACCACGAGGCTGACGTCGCGAGTGGTCTTCAGGTCGGCCTCGCACACCGGCCACCACGGGCAGCTGCGGCACTCCACGATCCGGGTCGGGCGGGCCTGCGGGTCGGCGCCGGTGGCGGCGGCGGACGCCACGGCCAGCCGGTCGGCGAACCGGGTGTCGTACTCGGCGAGGGCGTTCTTGCCGCCGGGCCACGTCGGCGCTTCCAGGTCGTGCCACACGACGACGTCGGCGTCCATGCCGATCACGCCGCCGGTCGCCCGGCCCTGCGCGGCGAAGCCGGAGGCCTGCAGCTGCCGCTGCGCGTGCGCCAGCCGGAGCTGGTCGCGCGGCTGGGGCCGGACCTTGCGCAGCGGGTCGACCCGCGCGCCGCCCGGCAGCGGGTGCGACAGCGGTGACGTGCGCGCGCCCTGGCCGGGGTCGCTGACCTTGTGCCGGACCACGAGCACCGGCACGTACCCGGTCGCCTCCTTGACCAGCAGGTCGATGCCGCCGCGCCGACCGCCCAGCGGGTCGCGGGGCAGCGCCGCGCCCCAGATGAACGGCACACCGGCCCGCATCGCGGCGGCGGTGACGCGCTCGCGGTCGGCCGACGGCACGTCGTGCGGTATTTCCATCAGGTCGGACCCGACCACCCGGCCCAGGGCGGTCGCGACCGCGCGCCGGTGGTCGTCCGCGTCGGCCTTGCGCTGCTGACCGGTCGGGTCCGGCGGCAGTTTGGGCACGTCACGCATGGTCGGATCGTGTTCGAGGTGCACCCGCCGCCGGCAACGAGTGACCACACCGGCGTCGAGCTGCACCTGGGAAGTCACCGGTGCAGCGTATGACGCCGGGCGCGCTGTTGTACCGGCAACCTCGCGGAGTCGAGTCGATCTTTTGCCGGAACGGCTCTAGGGTCAGGCACAGGAGGTGCGGCCATGGCGCGCGAGAAGGGCAAGGGGTTCACCCCGGCCAGGGTGAAGAACCTCGTCGGCGTGGCCAAGGTGCTGGCGCCGACGTTGATCCCGGTGATGGCGCCGGTCGCGGCCAGGGCCGCCGCGCTCCTGGGCGACCGCTACGACCACTACCGGGCCGCGCGGCTCGGCGTGCCCGTCGACCAGCTGACCAGGTACTCGGGCAAGGGCGCGCGCCTGCACGCCCGGATCGCCGGGTTCGCCGACGCGCTCGCCCAGCTCCGCGACACCGAGCCGACCTACGTCCAGGACACCGAGAAGCGGCTGGCGCAGCTGCTGGCCGCGGTGCGGGCGTCCGAGCGGATGCCCGCACCGCGGCGCAAGGCGGCGCACCGCGCGGTCTCGGTCGACCTGGACGCGATGGAAGCCGACCTGCTCAAACGCCTCGGCGTGTGAGCTCCTCCACGGTCCGGTAGGCGGTCTCCTCCGGGTTGGGGTCCTGCGGGTCGTAGTGCGCGGTGACCTCCTCCATCACCTCGGCGACCCGTTCCTCCCGCCGGATCAGCGGGTCGCTGCGCAGGTCACGGGCCAGCGACACGCACAGCCCCACCATGACGACCATGAACGGCAGCGCCGCGATGATCGTGAGGTTCTGCAGGCCGGTCAGCGCGCTCGTCCCGCCGATCAGGAGCATCACCGCCGCGACGAGACCGGTGAGCACGCCCCAGAACACCACCACGGGCTTCGACGGCCGGATCGAGCCGCGCTGCGACAGCGTGCCCATCACCACGGACGCGGCGTCCGCGCCGGACACGAAGAAGATCGCCACCAGCAGCATCACCACCACCCCGGCGACGGAGGCCAGCGGGAACTGGTCGAGCAGCCCGAACAGCTGGCCCTCCGGGGAGGCCGTGCCCGCGAGGTCCGCGCCGGACCGCTGCACGAAGATCGCCGTGCCGCCGAACACGCAGAACCACGCCAGGCTCACCAGGCTGGGCACGCCGATCACGCCGGCCACGAACTGCCGGATGGTGCGGCCGCGGCTGATGCGGGCGATGAACATGCCGACGAACGGCGTCCACGAGATCCACCACGCCCAGTAGAAGATCGTCCAGCCGGACAGCCACGTCTCGGTGGCGTCGCCGCCGGACGCGGCGGTGCGGCCCGCCATGTCGGCCAGCTCGCGGAAGTAGTCGCCGATCGCGGTGGGCACGAGGTTCAGCACGAACACCGTCGGCCCGACCACGAACACGAACGCGGCCAGCACCACGGCCAGCACCATGTTGATGTTCGACAGCCACTGGATGCCCTTGGCCACGCCGGACACCGCCGACGCGACGAACGCCATGGTCAGCACGGCGATGACGCCGACCACGATGCCGTTGCCCACCTCGCCCAGCCAGCCCGCGACCTGCAGGCCGCTGCCGATCTGGAGCGCGCCGAGGCCGAGCGACGTGGCCGAGCCGAACAGGGTGGCGAAGATCGCCAGCACGTCGATCGCGCGACCGGCGGGCCCCTCGGCGCGGCGCTTGCCCAGCAGCGGGGCGAACGCCGCGCTGATCAGCTGGCTGCGACCGCGGCGGAAGCTGCCGTAGGCGATGGCCAGGCCCACGACGGCGTAGATCGCCCACGGGTGCAGCGTCCAGTGGAACAGGGTGGTGGCCATCGCGGTCTGCAACGCCTGGTCCGACCCGCCCTCGACGGTGCCGGGCGGCGGCTTGACGAAGTGCGACAGCGGCTCGTTCACGCCGTAGAACATCAGCCCGATGCCCATGCCCGCGCTGAACATCATCGCGATCCACGAGATCGTGCGGAATTCCGGAGGCTCGTCGTCGCGGCCGAGCGGGATGCGGCCGTAGCGGCTCACCGCGAGCCACAGGGCGAAGAGCACGAAGCCCGACGCGCTGAGCACGAACGCCCAGCCCAGGTTGCCGATGACCCAGGTCAGGGCCGATTTCGACGCCGTGGCCAACGATGCCGTGCCGAGGATGCCCCACGCGACGAACCCGAGGGTGACAACTGCGGCGACACCGAACACCACGCGGTCCGTCCGCCCTGGTCGATCCAGCTTCGGATCACCGGGCAACGGCTCTTTGACATGTTTACTCTCGGTCGTCACGGGTAACCACTACCCCCGATCGGAGTAGCGCAAACCCACGCCACCCCGTGGGGGCTGACGCCGGGGCGGCACGACCTCCTACTCTCTGGAGTATGACCAGCCGGCCCGCACCGACCCGCCTCGCGCGGGCCGTGCTGCTGGCCGTCACCTCGGCGGCGCTCAGCGTCACCGCTCATGGCGCGGCGGGCGGCTCGGTGACCGAGTTCGCGCCCGCGCTGCCGTTGACCTTGCTCGTCGCCTTCGCGGGCACGGCGCTCGCCGAACGCGGACGCCGACCGTGGACGATCCTGGCCACGCTGGGCGTCGCGCAAGTCGGGCAGCACGCGCTGCTCAACCTCGGCCACCACGCCGCCGACGGTCCCGGCCTCGGGTTCAGCCCGACCGCCATGACCGCCGCGCACGCCTTCGCCGCCCTGCTCACCGGTCTGCTGCTGGCCCGCGCCGACGCCGCGCTGCACGCGCTGGTCGGCGTGGTGACCCGGCTGCTGCCGCCGCCCCACACGCCGGTCGCGCCGGCCGGGGCGCTGTGGGCGCCCACCCCCTCGCCGACGGCGAACGTGCTGGTCGACGTGGTGTTGCGGCGGGTGCACGGCCGCCGCGGCCCTCCTGGTTCCTGATCACCCGGGTCCCCGAAGCACACCTCAGGTCTCAGGAGCCACAACTTCATGTCGACAAAGCGATTTGGCGTGCGCACGCTCGCCAAGGGCGGCGCCGCGCTCGGCGCCGCCGCGATCCTCGCGCTGACCACCGCGGGCCTGGCGTCCGCCCACGTCACCGCGTCCACGCCGAAGGACGCCGTGCAGGGCGGGTACACCAAGGTCACGCTGCGCGTGCCCAACGAACGCCCCGACTCGGGCACGGTCAAGCTGGAGCTGACCCTGCCCGCCGAGTACCCGCTGGCCTCGGTCAGCACGAAGCCGACGCCCGGCTGGAAGGTCGAGGCGGTCAAGGAGAAGCTGGCCACCCCGGTCAAGAGCCACGGCCGCGAGGTCACCGAGGCCGTGCGCACGGTCACGTGGACCGCGGAGCCGGGCAACCGCATCGAGCCCGGCCAGTTCAACGAGTTCGACCTGTCCATCGGGCCGCTGCCGGACAACACCGACCAGCTGCTGCTGCCGACCAAGCAGACCTACGACAGCGGCGAGGTCGTCGACTGGAACGCGCCGCCGCCCGCCGAGGGCGCCGACGAGCCGGAACGCCCCGCGCCCGTGCTGAAGCTCGTCGCCAAGACCGACGGCGACGCGCACGGCACGGCCACCACGACGGCGGTCGCGGACACCGGGCACGACCCGGCGGCGGCCGGCTCGACCGACGACACGGCCCGCTGGCTGGGCGGCGCCGGTCTGGCGGTCGGCGCGCTGGGGCTCGGGTTGGGTGCGGGAGCCGTGCTGCGGTCCCGCCGAGCGGGCAAGCCGACGGCATGAGGCGCGTCGTCTCGCTGCTGCTGACCGGCCTCGTCGCGGGCGCGGTCGTGCTCGGCACGGCCGCACCGGCGTTCGCGCACAACGTGCTGGTCAGCAGCGACCCCAAGGACGGGTCGCGGTTGGAGGCCGGGCCGGCGGCGATCACGCTGACCTTCGACCAGGCCGTGCAGGCCGGGGAGAAGTTCAACACGATCACCGTCACCGGGCCCGAGGGCACGCGCTGGGAAGCGGACGGCGAGCCGACGGTCAAGAACAACAGCGTCGTCTTCCCGGTCCGCCCGCTGGGCCCGGCCGCCGAGTACACCGTCGGCTACCGGGTCCTCTCCGCGGACGGGCACCCGGTGACGGGTTCGCTCAAGTTCACCCTGACGAAGGAGGGCAGCGGCACGCCCGCGCCCGCCTCCTCGTCGGCCGCCCAGGACCCGGCGTCGCCGTCGTCCGGGTCGGGCGGCGTGCCCATCTGGGTGTGGATCGCCGGCGCGGCCGTGCTGCTGGCCGGTGGCGCGTTCCTCGCGCTGCGCGGCGGCGCGGACAGCGCCAAGGAGAGCACCAGGCGATGACGGCGAACCGGACCACCACCACCGCGAACAGGTACTGGGTCGTCGGCGGCCTGCTGGCAGGCGGGGCCGTCGGCGTCTTCCTGGGCCTCGGCCTGTCCACCGCACCGGAAGCGGTGGGCGTGGCCGAGCCGGGGGTGGTGGTCCGGTTCGGCCACCCGTTGGTGCGAACGCTGCTCGACCTGGCCGCGACGATCGTCGTCGGCCTCTCGCTGCTGCCGAAGCTGCTCGGGTTCAGCCGGCCCGCCATCACCGAGCCGGTGATGCGGATCGCCCGACCCGCCGCCGTGGTCGCGGCGGCGGTGTGGGCGTTCACCGCGCTGGTGTCGATCGTGATCCGGGCCTACGAGACGCGCCCGGACGCGGAACTGACCATGCCGATGGTCGTGGACTACGTGCAGCGCGTCGGCGCCGGGCAGGGACTGCTGTTCAGCGCGGTGTGCGCGCTGGTGTACCTGTGGATCGGCGTCATGGCCGTGCGCCGGGGCGAGTCGGTGCCGGCGGAGCTGCGCATCCTGATCGCCATGTTCGGCCTGCTGCCGCTGCCCGTGACCGGCCACGCGTCGAACTGGAAGTACCACGACTACTCCATGATCTCGATGGAGCTGCACGTGCTCGGCGCGGCGGCGTGGACCGGTGGCCTGGCGGCGCTGGTCGTGCTGGTCGCCCACCGGCGGGGACTGCTGGCCGAGGCGCTGCCGAAGTTCTCGAAGCTGGCCACGATCGCGCTGGTCCTGGTGTCGGTGACGGGGTTGTTCAACGGCCTGCTGGAGCTGGCGCTCAACCCGGTCGTCGGGCTGCCCGGCTCGCTGTTCACCACGTCCTACGGCCTGGTCCTGGTTGGCAAGGTCGCGTGCGCCGCGGCGCTGGCCGTGCTCGGCGCGAACATCCGGTGGCGGTTCCTGCCGCACATCGCGCAGCACAAGACGACGGCGATCGTGGGCTGGGCCGCGGTGGAGCTGGCGATCATGGGCATCGCGTTCGGCCTGGCGGTCGTGCTCTCCCGGGCGCCGGTCGCCTGACCCGTCGGCGGGTCGGCGCAGGCGCGAGGATGTCGGACCCCTGTGATTGGGTCGATCCATGGCTGATCGACCGATCCTGGTACTGGGCGCCACCGGCTCGACCGGCAGGCGGCTGGCCGCGCGGCTCTCCGGAGCGGGCCACGCCGTGCGCCGGGCGTCACGCCGGGGCGAGGTGCGCTTCGACTGGTCCGACCCCGGCACGTGGGCGGGCGCGCTGGACGGCGTCGAGCGGGTCTACCTGATGGCGCCGCACGAGCTGCCGGTCGAGCCCGGCTTCGTGGCCGAGGCCGTGGCGCGGGGCGTGCGGCGGTTCGTGCTGCTGTCCACCCGCGGCGTGGTGGAGATGGGCGACGAACGGCTGCTCGCCGCCGAACGGCTGGTGCGCGAGTCCGGCGTCGGGTGGACCGTGCTGCGGCCGGACTGGTTCGACCAGAACTTCGACGAGGGCTTCTTCCGGCCCTCGGTGCTCGCGGGCGAGCTGGTGCTGCCCCTCGGCGAGAAGGAGCAGGCGTTCGTGGACGCGGGCGACATCGCCGCGGTGGCCGCCGCCGCGCTGACCGAGGACGGGCACGAGGGCGAGGTGTACGAGGTCACCGGGCCCGAGGCGTTGTCGTTCCCGCAGGCCCTCGACGTGCTCGCCCGGGTCACCGGCCGGGAGGTGGAGTTCCGCGGCACGCCCGCCGACTACCGGGCCGTCGTGCCCCCCGACCTGGCCGAGGAGCAGATCAAGGCGTGGGACGCGCTGGCCGACGGCGAGCCGACCGACACCGTCGCCCGGATCACCGGACGTGAGCCCAAGAGCTTCCACGACTACGCGGTGGAGGCGTGGGAAGGAGGGGCATGGCGCGACTAGCCGTCGGCGAGTGGTCCGTTCGGTGCGACGAGCTGCGCCGAACGCCCTAGTCGGTGACCGGTCGGGCGGAAGAGTCCTCGCGAAGCCGGGTCAGCGCCGCCATCGCGTCCTGACCACGCCGTTCGAGCTCCTTGGCGTCGATCCAACCGTTGGCGAAGTACCGGTAGTCCCGCGCGAGCTTCACCAGTTCGGCCAGGTAGGTCGCCGAGCGCCGCCGCCGCTGCTCGTCGAACGACGCCAGGAACGGCAGCTGCGTGTCCACGACCTCGTCCAACATGCGGGCGGCCCGCAGGGCTCGCCTTCGCCGCAACACCGGCAGATTCCCGACCACTCGCACACCTCGCCGACCCCGTCACGCCATCCGTCGATGCCTCAGTCGTGAAACGCGCGCCGAGCGTTACCGGTTCGTTCCCCCACGACCCCCGTTTCAGCGGTAGGGGGTCCACGGAGTGGTGGTGTCGCCCGCGCGCAACGCTTTGAGCCGGCTGTGCAGCTCCTCGCGCACGCCGGGGTGGCTGCGCATGATCGGCAGCACGCTCGTGGTCAGCTTCAGCTCCCTGACCTCGCGCAACACCGGGAAGCCTGCCCACCGGGTGACGTCGAAGCCGTACTCGTCGGCCAGCTGCCGGTACCACTCGGCGGGGTGGCCGAAGCGGGCGACGCCGACCGGCAGGGTGCTCAGGTCCCACTCGCGCGGCCCGACGCTGGTGGAGTCGAAGTCGCAGATCACCGGGCCGTCGGGGCTGGGGATGAGGTTGCCCAGGTGCGCGTCGCCGTGCAGGACGCCCTGCGGCAGCACGGTCCGCAGCTCGGCCAGGCGGTCGTCGGCCGCGGCGCACCGGTCCTCCAGGAACCGGCGGTCCGGCGCGGACAGCTCCTCGGCGTCCGCGATGCGCCGGCGCACGTCGTCCAGCGGCGCCCAGCGCGGCAGGTCGAACTCCGGCGCGGGCAGCGCGTGCACCTGGCGCAGCACCCGACCCAGGTCACGGCCGTCGACGGGCCTGCCACCGGACGGCACCGTGTGCCACACCGTGGCCAGGTGCTCGCCGACCGCCAACGGCTGCGGCACGCCCTCGACCAGCCGCACGGCCGGCACGTCGTGCGAGGCGAGCCACCGCGCGACCTCGACCACCTTGACCGCGCGGTGGCGCAACGTCGTCGAACCGACGATCCGCACCACCACCCGGTCGACGGGCAGGTCGAACACGGCGTTGCTGGTGAACTTCACCAGCCGCGCGCCTCGGTGCGCGAACCCCAGGTCGGCGCACAGCCGCCTCAGCACGGCGGTCAACGCGGTGGAGGTGAACCTGCCGTCCAGGACCCCGACTCCCCGCAGTTCAGGCCGCGCTGTCGTTGCCGGTGAACTTGGCCAGGCGTTCGGCCAGCTCACGGGCGTCGGGGTTGTTCCGGCGCTTCTCGGCTTCGTGCTGCAGCGGCTTCATCCGGTCCTTCGTGCGGACCGACTTCAGGCCCTCGGACAGTTCGATCGCCTGCCGGCCGAGCCGCGCGCCGTGGTCGATGTCGCCGTCGAGCAGGTGGTTGATCGACAGGGAGGTGAGGTTGAACGACCGGCTGCGGGTCATGTCCTCGCCGTAGCCGCCGATGGCCTTGGTCAACGCGGGCACGGCGGTGCGCGTGTACTTCGCGTCCACGGTCTGCGCCAGCTCCGTGTGCACGGTGCCGATCATCGCGGACAGGTCGTTGGCGTCGAAGAACTTCGCCCACGCGGGCGCCTCGCCGATGTTGGCGCGGGCGAACTCGTCGCGCGCCCGCCCGAGCAGCTTCAGCGCCTGGTCGTCGGAGCCCATCTTCGCGTAGGCCCACGCCTCGTTGGCGCACAGGATGCCGACGGCGAGCTCCGAGCCGGAGTTCTGCGCGGCCAGCTGGCCGAGCTGGAACACCTTCAACGCGTCGTCCGGCGCGTTCTGGTGCAGGTAGACGCGGCCCATCCGGTACAGGATGTTGGCCACGAGCTCTTCCTTGCGCCCCTGCTTCGCCAGGCCGAGCGCCTGGCCGAAGTGGTTGCGGGCCGAGTCGTACAGGCCGGTGTCGAACGAGGTCCACCCGGCGAGGTTGTGCAGGTCGGCGAGCGCGACGTACAGGCGTTCCTTGACCAGGTCGGTCGCGTTCGCGCCGAGCATCTGCTGGCCCCACGAGAGCTGGGCGACCACCGCGTCGCGGCACGAGCCGCCGCCGTACTGGTAGTCGAGCGTGCGCAACGCCCTGGTGGCCGCTTCGACCTGTCGGACGTCGGTCATGCCGATGCGGCCAGGGGCCGGAGTCTGCGCGGGCGACGAAGCCCAAGACCCGGAGTCCGTACCGAACACGGCCGCGCCGACGGTGATGGCGGCGGCGTGCGCGAGGAACTTCCTTCGCTTCACCGACTCGTCCTCCTCAGAATGGGGTGACTCCGCCGTGGCGGCCACCCTCACTGCCGTGGCCTCGTCGTAAGCGAGACCCATGTACCCCCTGGGTACGCCCAAGCCCGCGGCGATCCGCGCGAGGACGTCGTAGGCCATGACCTGGCGTCCCTTGAGGATCTCCGAGACTTCGGACTGCGACTGGCCCGTCAGCGCCGCGATCTGGCGCTGCGAGACACCGTGCCGTCGGAGCAGCCGGTAGACCGCGCTGATCTCTCGTCTGGCCAGGGCGTCACGCATCTCCTGCTGGTCCCAGACCTCTGGGGTAACAGGAGAGCTTGGCGAACCGATGGTGTTCAATTGCGCCCCCTCACAGTCCTTTGGGCGTCAACGGCAGAGTAGGGGCACTCCCCCGACTGCGAGAAGTACCGATCGGCGAGGCTGATCGGCCCTGCCGAACTCCACTGACCGCTTACCGTGGAACGGCCACCGGCCAGCGCTATGACGTCCCGATCCGGGTTGAATCATCGCAATCTAAGTTCCGGTAAGCGAGTGAGCACGGAGAGGAACATGTCGTGGACCTGATCGAGCGGGCGGTGACCACCCCTGGTGGGTCGGCAGCGCCTGCCGTGGCCGCGACCGACGCCTCTCCCTCACCCCTGTCCGTCCAGGAGTCGACCGACCTCGGCTCCGGATGGCGCGGCACGACCGGGCACCGTCGCTGGTGGCGCATCCGCTGCAGCGACGTGGTCGACCGGGAGCGCTGCCTCACCGTGATGGTCGACCGGGGCCGCGTGGTCCTGGTCGGTCCTCCCGGCGAGACGGCGGTCCTTTCGGCCGACCAACTCGTACAACTCAGGGCCGCGCTACGTGAGGCCGCCGAGCAGGCGGAAAGGTGACGGTGACGTTTCGGTGGACGAGATCCTCGGACAAGTTCTTCGCAACGCGGTGTGGGAGCGGTTGGACCTGCTCACAGAGCTGGCCAACGAGGCCGACGCCCCGTCCCTCCTGTCGGTGGCACGTTCCGAGCTCCCTCGGCTGACCGAGGGGTGGCGGGCCCTGCTCGCCGCGCACGAACCGGACGAGAAGGGCAACTGCCCCGAGTGCTCCGGACGGTGGCGGCAGCAGAAGAGCCCCTGCTCGGTGTGGCGCGCCGCGTACGAACACCTGGTCGCGGGCGGTTTGGCCCCGCGCCCGGCTCGGCACCTCCGATCGGCGCCGGTGACGCCTCCTGTCACCCGTTCGCGCCGGGGAATGGTGGTCCGAGCCCACTAACGGGCGGCCCCGACCTGTCGTTCCCCCGACGCGACCAGGTCGAGCACCCGCCTACTGGCCGGCGGTCCGGGACGTGCGAACCCCCGACCGCGACGAACGGACCGCCGGCCAGCTAAAGCTCCACCAGCCAGAGTTCCACCAGCTCAAGCTCCACCCAGCCAGAGTTCCAGCAGCAGGAACCAACTACACAGACATCCGCGGGCCGGTGTTGTGCACACCTTCCCTCCCCGACCGACACTGGTCCGCGGGCACCACTCGGCCCCGATGTCCGCACCTCCCGCGCGGACGTCGGGGCCGTTCAGCGTGATCAGCCCGGTCAGCGAGATCAGCCCGGTCAGCGAGATCAGCCCGGTCAGCGAGATCAGCCGGGTCGGTGGTGAGGCCGGTCGGCGCGGTCAGCGGTGGGTGCCGGTCAGCCAGGTCAGGTACCCGGTCACCCCCGGGAACAGCCGGCCGGCCAGGTCGAACGCCTTCAGCTGCCACGGGAACACCGCCTCGTCCCGCTCCCGCTCCACCACGTCGGCGATCCGCGCCGCGACCACCTCCGGCGTGACGGTCGGGATCAGCCTGGCCAGCCTCGGGATCCGCTCCTCGGCGCCGGGGTTGTTGACGAAGTACCTGCTGCTCACCTTGCCCGGCACGACCTCGCTCACCCCGACCCCGGTGCCGCGCAGGTCCATCCGCAGCGCCGCGGTCATCCCGCGCAACGCGTAGCGGGCCGCCGCGTACCCGGTCGCGCCGGGGATCGGCAGGCGGGACACCGGCGAGTTGACGTTGACCACCCGCCCGGAGCCGCGCGCCCGCATGCCGGGCAGGAACTCCCTGGTCAGGTGCAGCGCGGCGGTGAACGGCAGGGCGATCATCCCGGCCAGCTCGGGGGTCGGGGTCTCGTCGAGGAACAGCCAGCGGCCGACGCCCGCGTTGTTGACCAGCACGTCCGGCACGCCGACCTCGGCGACCACCCGTTCGGCGAGCGTGCGGATCCCGTCGACGTCCGCGAGGTCCGCCGGCACGGCGAGCGCACGCCCACCGGTCGCCGTGATCCGTTCGACCTGCTCATCGAGCGCTTCACCGCCGCGTGCCACCAGCACGACAACCGAACCGCGCCCCGCGAGCGTCCGGGCCGTCGCCGCGCCGATGCCCTGCGACGCGCCGGTCACCACGACCGCCTTACCCGCCAACCGCAACGAACTCCCCCTAAGCCACGGAACGAACCCTGGTCACGAACGCCGCCGCGCACAGCGTGGCGACCGCCGACACGGCGAACAACCCCCGGTACCCGCCGAGCGACGCCAGCACGAACGTCGTCAGCAGCGGCGCGATCACCTGGGGCAGCGAGTTGGCGATGTTGAGCACGCCGAGGTCCTTGGCCCGGTCCGACGCGGCGGGCAGCACCTGCGTCAGCAGGGCCAGCGCCACCGCCCAGTACGCGCCGAAGCCGAGCCCGAGCAGCGGCGCGGCGATCAGCGCGGCCGGCCACGTCGGCCACACGACCAGCAGCAACGCGGCCAGCGCCATCACGCCGGCCGCCAGGAGCACGTACGGCTTGCGGCGGCCGGTGCGGTCGGAGCGGGCGCCGACGGCGAACGCGCCGATCGCCAGCGCCACGCCGTAGAGCAGCATCAGCACCAGCAGGCCGTTCTCGGGTTCCGGGTGCCGGACCACGTCACCGAGGAAGTACAGCAGGTAGAGCGTGCCGAACGCGTTGCCCAGGTTGATCATGAAGTGCGCGCACCACGCCCAGGCGAAGTCCGGGTGCCGCCTCGGCGACACCCACAGCTCGCGCCACCGCAGCGCCGGGCGGGCGGCGGGCGGCAGGCGGACGTCCGGGGTGATCAGCACGAACGCCAGCGCACCGGCCACGACCAGCGCCGCGCACGCCAGGTACCCGTTCGCCAGGCCGCTGACCAGCACCGTCACCACGATCGCGCCGAGCACCGTGCCGAGCATCTGGGAGATGCCGACGAGCCCGCCCACCTTGGCCCGCTGCCGCACGGGCACCCGGTCGGGCACGGCGGAGGTGAGGCTGGCGAGCATCCCGTTCAGCCCGGCCTGCACCAGGCACCACCCGATCACCATCACACCGACGGATGACGCGGACGACAGCACCGCCAGGCCGACGGCGCCGACGAGCGCGCCCGCGAGCGTCCACGGGTGCCGCCGGCCGAACCGGGACGTGGTGCGGTCCGACGACAGCCCGATCAGCGGGTTCGCGACCAGGGCAACGAGCGCGCCGACGCCCGTGACCAGGCCGAACACCGCTTCCTTCGCGGTGGAGTCGAGCAGTTCGGCCTGCTGCGGCAGCAGCACCTGGATGGGCGCGTAGATGGCCAGCCAGAGGCCGAGGTTGGCCAGGAACAGCCACGTCATCCACGATCGGCGGACCGGGACGGCCGGTTCCGCCAACGCCTCCGCCGTCACTGCCTGATCCGATCGCGGTACCACTCGTAGGAGGCACGCGGGGTGCGTTGCTGCGTTTGGTAGTCGACCTGGACGAGGCCGAACCGCTGCGAGTACCCCGAGTCCCACTCGAAGTTGTCCATCAGGGACCACACGAAGTACCCGCGCACGTCGGCCTTCAGGGCTTCCGCGATGTGCGCGTCCAGGTACGCGATCCGCTCGGTGTCGTCGAGCGAGTCGGGGTAGCTGCACCCGCTCTCGGTCACGTAGACGGGCGGCAAGTCGACAAATCGATCTCGCAACAGGGAGATCATCTCGGACAGCCCGGACGGCACCACCGGCCAGCCGAAGCCGGTCTTCGGGTACTCGTCGACGTCCACCAGCTCGAACGGCAGCGGGTTGCCCTCGGACGGCAGCCGCAGCCGGGTCGGGTTGTAGTAGTTGACGCCGTAGAAGTCGAGCGGCGCGGAGGTGATCGCCAGGTCGCCGTCCACGATCGGCAAGCGGTCGGCCAGCGAGTCCGGGTAGCGGCCGGCCAGCTGCGCGTCGGCGTAGAGCCAGTTGTGCAGATCGGAGTAGGCGTCGGCGGCGGGCCCGTCGGCCGGGGTGGCGGGCCAGGCGGGCGTGTGGTTGTTGGCCGTGCCCACGGCGCGCGCTCCGGCGGACCGCAGCGCCTGCACCGCGAGCCCGTGCGCGAGGTTGAGGTGGTGGGCGGTCGGCAGGGCGTCGAAGAGCAGCGCCTTGCCCGGCGCGTGCTGCCCGGTGGCGTACCCGAGCAGGGTGACCATCGCGGGCTCGTTGATCGGGATCCACATCGCGACCCGGTCGGCCAGGCGTGCGGCGACCCGCTCGGCGTACTCGGCGAACCGGTGGGCGGTGTCGCGGGCGAGCCAGCCGCCCTCGGCCTCGACGGCCAGCGGCGTGTCCCAGTGGTACAGCGTGACGACGGGCGCGATGCCGGATTCCAGCAGCTCGTCCACCAGCCGGTCGTAGAAGACCAGGTCGCCCGCGAGCACCCGCGGCCAGGACACGGAGAACCGGTAGGCGCCGACGCCCAGGGACCGCATCAGGCCGACGTCCTCGCGGTAGCGGCGGTAGTGGTCGCACGCCACGGACGCGTCCTGCCCCTCGAACGCCGGGAACGCGTCCCACACGGACGGTTGCCTGCCGGCGGCGGTGAACGAGCCCTCGATCTGGAAGGCGGAGGTCGACACGCCCCACAGGAAGTCGTCGGACAGGGTCACGCAAGCCTCCCAGAACATGAAAGTGATTCGGATCGTAGGCGTGTTGCGCCGTGAAGTGAAGTGGAAAGGTCCATTACCGGGCACTATGGAGTCCCGCCATCCATTCAGCAGGAGTCGCCGTGACCAGTACGACCCCGCTGCGCCGTCAGCCGGTGCAGCAGCGCAGCGCCAAGCGCGTCGAGCGGATGCTCGAGGCCTGCGCACAGCTCATCGAGGAGGTCGGCTACGACGGAGTCACCACGACATTGATCGCCGAGCGCGCGGGTGTCGCGGTCGGCTCGCTGTACCAGTTCTTCCCCGACAAACGGGCCGTCGTGCAGGCGCTGACCCTGCGCAACCTGGAGAAGTTCATCCAGACGGTGGACGGCCGGTTCACCTCGACCACCCTCGACCACTGGTGGGACGCCGTCGACTCGATCTTCGACGTGTACGTCTCGATGCACCGCGAGGTGCCCGCGTTCTCGAAGCTGCACTTCGGCGACGTGGTCGACATGCGGCTGCTCGACGACCGGCGCGACAACAACACGGTCATCTCCGACCGCATCGCGGAGATGATCTCGGCGAAGTTCGACATCCCGCTCACCGAGCTGCAGCTGCCGATCTCGATCGCGGTCGAGGCGGCGGACGGCGTGCTGAACCTCGCGTTCCGCCGCGACCCGGCCGGTGACCAGCGGATCCTCGAGGAGGCCAAGGCGTTGGTGCGCGGGTACCTGTCGACACGACTTCCGAGTTAGGTCCCAGGTCGGGCCAGGTCGGGTCGGGTTGGGTCGGGTCGGCTGTCCACGGCCAGGTTTGGTCGGCCGGGTCGGGTTCGGTCGGGTTGGGTTGGGTTGGGTCGGTCGGGTTGGGTTGGGTTGGGTTGGGTCGGTCGGGTTGGGTTGTTCAGCCGAACGAGTGCCCCTCGCCCCGGTAGGTGGGCACGGTCCGCTCCACCACGCCGCCCCGCACGACGTGGTAGTGGGTGAACCGCTCGGCCAACTCGCCCGCCTTGGCGTGCCGCAGCCACACGCGGTCGCCGAGGCGAAGCGAGTCGGCCGCCCGGCCCACCACCGGGGTCTGCACCTCGCCCGCGCCCTCCAGCGGCAGCAGCTTCAGCCCTACCGGCAGGTACGGGGTCGGCTGGCGGTCGGCGGTGGCGGTGCCGGAGGCGATGTAGCCGCCGGAGAACAGCGTGGCCACGTGCCGCTTCGGTCTGCGCACGACCGGCAGGGCGAACAGCACGGCGGGCTTGGGCTGGAAGCCGCGGTAGCCGTCGAACAGGGTCGGGCCGATGAGCCCGGACCCGGCCGCGAGCTCGGTGACCGACGGGTCGGCGGCGGTGATCTCCAGGCTGCCCGTGCCGCCGCCGTTGACGAACTCCAGCTCGGCGACCTGGCGCACGGCGGCGATCGCGACGGTGCGGCGTTCGACCAGCTCGGCGGCCGAGTGCCGTTGCATCCAGCGCAGGACCGCGCCGCGCACCGGCTTGCCCGGCGGCTGGTCGCCCAGGCCCGCGATCTGCCCCTCGTAGCCCATCACGCCCACCAGCCGGAACCCCGGCCGGCGCACGATCGCCTCGGCCAGGGCACGCGCTTCACGTGCCGTGTGCACGGGTGACCGGCGTGGGCCGATGTGCAGCCCGGGCACCGGCCGCCAGGACACGTCCAGCTCCAGGCACACCCGGATCTCCGGGTGGTCGGGGCCGAGCACGGAGTGGACCAGGTCGAGGTGCGCGGTCGAGTCGACCACGATCGTGATCCTCGCCCGCGCCTTGTCGTCCTTGGCGAGCTCGGTCAGCGCCGCCTGGTCGACGGTCGGGTAGGCGACCAGGAGGTCTTCGGAGAGGTCGACCGACGACAGCCACAGCGCCTCGGCCAGCGAGTAGCACATGACGCCCGCGAAACCCGGCCGTGCGAGCACCCGTTCCAGCAGCGCGCGGACCCGGACGGACTTGCTCGCCACCCGGATCGGCCGCCCGGCCGCGCGGCGCACGAGGTCGGCCGCGTTGCTGTCGAAGGCGTCCAGGTCGACGATCGCGAGCGGGGGGTCGTGCTCCTCCGTCGCGGCGTCCAGGCGCGTGCGGTGCTGCATGGGCCTCACCGTACTTGAAAGGTGAATAGCTTTCACCTACGGTTCGTGGAACGCGTCACATCCGGAGGTGGGCATGGCGTCCCCGTGGACGAACTGGGCTCGCACGGCGTCCGCGAACCCCCACCGGGTAGAGCACCCGGCGAGCGTCGACGAGCTCGCTTCGGTCGTGGTGGGCGCGTCCAGTGTCCGCCCGCGCGGTAGCGGGCACTCGTTCACCGGGATCGCGGTCGCGCCCGGCGTGGCGATCGACCTCGACGCGTGGACCGGGATCGTCGACGTGTCCGGAACCTTGGTGACGGTCCGGTCGGGGACGACGTTGCACCAGCTCAACGCGTTGCTGGACGTGCTCGGGTTGGCCATGGCGAACCTCGGGGACATCGACGCGCAGACCGTCGCGGGCGCGATCTCGACGGGGACGCACGGCACCGGGGCGAAGCTCGGCGGGCTGGCGACGCAGGTCGTGGCGCTGGAGCTCGTGCTCGCGGACGGGTCGCTGGTGCGGTGCTCGGCCGAGGAGCGGCCCGAGCTGTTCCACGCGGCCAGGGTCGGGCTCGGCGCGCTGGGGGTGATCAGCACGGTCACGCTGCGGTGCGTGCCGTCGTTCGTGCTGCACGCCCGCGAGTTCCCCGGTCGGTTGGACGCGGTGCTGGAGGAGTTCGACCACCTGACCGCGGTCGAGGACCACGTGGAGTTCCACTGGTTCCCGCACTCCGACCGGGTGATCGTGAAGCGGAACAACCGGGTCGACGAGCCCGCCGCGCCGCTGTCGGCGCTGCGCCGGTTCTACGAGTACGAGGTGATGGAGAACGGCGCGTTCGGGCTGGTCTGCAAGCTGGCGAAGGCCGTGCCGTCGACCACCAGGACGCTCAACCGGGTGTGCGGGTCGCTGCTGTCGGAGCGCGACTACCGGGACGTCTCACACCGGGTTTTCGTCACGCCCCGGCGGGTGCGGTTCGTGGAGACCGAGTACGCCGTGCCGCGGGCGGCGCTGCACGACGTGCTGCGGGAGCTGCGGGCGGCGGTGGGCGGCCTCGAGCACGGCGTCATCGTGCCGGTCGAGGTGCGGGTGGCCCAGGGTGACGACATCTGGCTGTCCACGGCGCACGGACGTGACACGGCTTACATCGCGGTGCACCAGTACCTCGGGATGCCGTACCGGCGGTACTTCGACGCGTTCGAGCGGATCGCGGGCGCGGTGGGCGGGCGCCCGCACTGGGGCAAGATGCACCGGCTCTCGGCTGACGACTTGCGGGGGCGGTACCCGCACTTCGACGACTTCCGGCGGGTGCGGGGTGAGGTCGACCCGGAGGGGAAGTTCACCAACGCCTACCTCGACCGAGTGCTCGGTGAGCTTCGGTAAGCCGCGGTTGGGCGCGGTGGGTGCGGTGGGTGGGGTTGGGTGCGGTTGGGTGCGGTGAGGCTAGGGCGAAAAGATCAAAGAGTCCTCGCCGGACGGGCAGATCAGCAGGATGACGACCGGTGGGTGGGTACGCGCCGGGTCCGTTGTGGGTCGGGTTTCGTGTCATCCCACCGACCTCCCTACGGGCTACCACACGTATCAAGGGGGCAGGCATCGGTGAATGCCGCGAGGTATCGGTGAACAGGCCCCCTTGACACGCGCGGTAGGGCGGAGCCAGGTCGGCGGGATGACACGAAGCCCTTCCTTTGGGGAAGGGCGTGTCGGTGGAGGGCGTGTCAGTGGACGGCGCGGGGGGTCGTGGGGCTAGAAGGCGTCGGCGATCGGGGTGTCGCCGGAGATCAGTTCGTAGGTGCGGCGGACGGTGCCGGGGCGGTCCAGGAGGGCGACGACGACGGCGGCCACGTCGGCTCGCGGTACGGAACCCCGTAGCGGATTTTCGGAGAGTTGGACGTGGCCGGTCGGCTCGTCGTCGGTCAGCCGGCCCGGGCGCAGGATCGTCCAGTCCAGGTCCCGTTCGCGCAGGTCCTCCTCGGCGGCGCCCTTCGCGGCCAGGTAGGCGTCGAAGACCTCGTCGCCGGTGGTGCGGCCGATGCCCGTGGCGCTGATCTGGATGAACCGGCGCACGCCCGCCCGTTCCGCCGCTTCCGCGAACAACACCGCCGCGGCGCGGTCCACCGTGTCCTTGCGCGCCACCCCGCTGCCGGGTCCGGCGCCCGCGGCGAACACCGCCGCACCCGCGCCGGTCAACAGTTCCGCGACCGAAGCGACGTCGGTCGCCTCCAGGTCGCAGTGGACGGGGACACCGCCCGCGTCCAGCACGTCCGCGTGGTGGTCCGGGTTGCGCACCAGCGCCGTGGCGCTGTCGCCCCTCGCGGCCAACAGCCGCTCCACCCGCAACGCGATCTTGCCGTGTCCGCCCGCGATCACTACCCGCATGGTCCGACCGTAGGTCAGGACGCGGTCGCCAGCACCTGCTCGTAGACGAGTTCGTTCACCCAACGGGTGGTCGCGGTGTCCTCGACCGGCACGATCTCGTTGCGGCCGGCGACGTCCGTGCTCAGCTGGAGCTCCTCGTCGGCCAGCAGCACCGAGACGCCGTAGCGGCGCACCCGCGGCAGGCAGTTGGCCAGGTAGTCGTGCGTGAAGACGACCGACGTCGGCAGGACGGCGGCGGCGTTGCCGAAGCGGGCGAACGGCACCGCCGAGGCCAGCGCGGTCCGCCAGTGCCGGGCGACCGCCAGGACGCCGACGATCCGCACCGCGGCGGGCGGCACGCGGCCGTCCATCTCCGGCCACACCCAGGTGGACACGGTGGTGCGGTCGGTCTCCGGGCCCGCGCCGAGGCACAGCCGCTCGGCGTGCGCGTCGGCCAGCAGCTCCGCCACCACGATCACCTTGCGCCCCATGAGGACCATCTCGGGCAGCACCACGCCGTGCCAGCCGAGGCGCACCGCCGCGGAGGCGGCCAGCTCCTCGACGGAGCCGGGCAGTTCGGGAACCGGAACGGCGGTTGCCGACAGCGCCCTGGCGTCGTCGGTGTCCGCGATCCGTGCTGGTGTGCTGCTCACGCCAGGGCCTCCTCGGCAACCACGACGGGCTGTCCGCCGCGTTTCGACTCGTGCTCTGGGTAAGGCGTACCAGGTGGGACCGGTCGCACCCCCGGGGCAAAAGGCGTCCTGCGATCGGCGGCGTCGAGCGGTCGGTAACCGGTCGGCGACCGGCGGGGGGACTTCGGCCCGGCGGTGCTGCCGTCTGGGTGACCCGGGCGGCCCTCGGAGCCCGAAAGACTGCTCAGCGTGTGCGTCGCTCGCCTGGAACGACCGCCGGACCGGGGCCGCCGGCCGGCCCGACCACCACACCGCCGACCGCTCGCCGCGCGAAATCGACCGACCGCCCCCGAGCCGCCACGTTCGGCCGCGGCTGTGCGGGTGACAGACATCACGCGACCGCCGGCGGCGAAAAGACGGAAAAACCATGAAGTCCCACCCACGACCGTGGATGGGACTTCATGGTTTTGGTGGGCGAGGGGGGAGTTGAACCCCCACGTCCTTTCGGACACACGGACCTGAACCGTGCGCGTCTGCCATTCCGCCACTCGCCCGGAGCGACGTGGAGAACACTAGCATGGTCCCCGTCCGGGTTACCAATTGCCCCGTGTCCCGCCACGTCAGCCCGGATACGATCGGTCTTGGAAGTCGACCGGGTCGGAGGGTTGCCGTGGGCCTCGTACAGCGCTTCGAGCGCCGTCTCGAAGGCATCGTCGGGAACACCTTCGCGCGTGTGTTCGGTGGCAACGTCGTCCCGCAGGAAGTGGCCCAGGCACTGCAGCGGGAGGCGGAGAGCAACATCCGCGAGTTGGCGGGTGGCAGGTTGCTCGCTCCGAACCACTTCCAGGTCCTGCTGGGTCCGCAGGACCACGATCGGCTTGCCGGGGACGGTCAGGATGAACTACGCATCACCCAGCTTCTGGGGGACTCCATCCGGGAGCACCTCGAAGAGAGCGGATGGGATACCTATGGTGACGTCGTAGTCTCCCTGGAGCGCTCCGACGCGCTGCACACGGGACAGTTCCGAACCAGCTCGTCCGTCGACCCCGACGTGAAAGTTGCCAGCCGACGGTCAGCACCACCTCGCACTGCAGGAGACGGATCCATGAGCCAGCCTCCCGGCTACGGACAAGGACAGGGCCAGCCCGCCTACGACCCCTATGCACAGGGCGGCTACGGCCAGCAGCAGCAGGGCTATGACCAGCAGGGATACGGTCAGCAGCAACCCGGTTACGACCAGGGCTACGGCCAGCAGCAGCCCGGGTACGACCAGGGTTACGGCCAGCAGCCCGGCTACGACCAGGGCTACGGCCAGCAGCAGCCCGGCTACGAGCAGGGCTACGGGCAGCAGCAGGGCTACGACCAGGGTTACGGTCAGCAGCAGCCCGGTTACGGACAGCCCGGCTACGACCAGGGCTACGGCCAGCAGCCCGGGTACGACCAGGGCTACGGGCAGCAGGGTTACGGCCAGCAGCCCGGCTACGACCAGGGGTACGGCCAGCAGGGCTACGCCGACCCGGCGCAGGGCGGTTACGCGCCGCCGGCGGTCCAGTCCGGTCCCCGGCAGCTGAACGCGACGCTGCACCTCGACGACGGCTCCAACCGCACCTACAACCTCAAGCAGGGCGGCAACGTGGTCGGCCGCGGCCAGGAAGCGGACTTCCGGCTACCCGACACCGGGGTCTCCAGGAGGCACCTGGAGATCACGTGGGACGGGCACAGTGCCATGCTCGCTGATCTCGGTTCGACAAACGGCACCACGGTGAACGGCACACCAGTGCAGACTTGGCAGCTCGCGGAAGGCGACGTCGTCCGCATCGGCCACTCCTCGCTGGTCTACCGCACCCAGGGCTGAGCGGTCGATTCGGGCGTAGGCGTGACGGCACTCAAGTCAGGAGCGGTTACAACCGGTGCCAGAGCTGGTGATGCAGCTGACCAGAGCGGGTTTCCTCGTCCTGCTCTGGTTGTTCGTGTTGGCTGCGCTTCGAGTGGTCCGCTCCGACCTGTACGCGGCGTCGGGGCTCCGTGTCCCGACGCCCAAGTTCGGCAGAGGCACTAACAAGGCCGCCCGGGGCAACAAGGCGGCCCGACAGCTCGTCGTGACACACGGCGCGCTGGCGGGCACGCGCATCTCCCTGGACGGCAGGCCGATCATGATCGGCCGTGCCGACGACTCCACGCTCGTGCTGGACGACGACTTCGCGTCGACCAGGCACGCGCGGCTGTCGATGCGCGGCACCGACTGGTACGTGGAAGACCTCGGCTCCACGAACGGCACGTATCTCGACCGGGCGAAGGTCACGGCCCCGATCCGGGTTCCGCTCGGCTCCCCGATCCGAATTGGCAAAACGGTGATCGAGCTGCGCTCATGACTCTCGTCCTCCGATACGCGGCCCGCAGCGACCGGGGCCTGGTCCGCTCGAACAACCAGGACTCCGTGTACGCGGGTCCACGCCTGCTCGCGCTCGCCGACGGCATGGGCGGCCACGCCGCGGGCGAGGTGGCCAGCAAGGTCGTCATCGCCGCCCTGGCCCCGCTCGACGACGACGAGCCGGGCGACGACCTGCTCGGCCAGCTGCGCGACGCGGTGATCGCCGGCAACGGCGCCATCTCCGAGCTCGTGCAGAGCGACCCCGACCTGGACGGCATGGGCACCACGCTCACCGCCGTGCTGTTCGCGGGCTCGCGGCTGGGCATGGTGCACATCGGCGACTCCCGCGCCTACATGCTCCGCAACGGCACGTTCACGCAGATCACGCACGACGACACGTTCGTGCAGTCGTTGATCGACGAGGGACGGATCACCGAAGAGGAAGCGGCCACGCACCCGCAGCGCTCGCTGCTGCTGCGCGCGTTGACCGGCCACGAGGTGGAGCCGAGGCTGATGGTGCGGGAGGCCCGTCCGGGCGACCGCTACCTGCTGTGCTCGGACGGCCTGTCCGGCGTGGTCAGCATGGAGACGCTGGAAGAGGCGATCCGCATCCCGGACCCGCAGGCGTGCGCGGACCGGATGATCGAGCTGGCGCTCAAGGGCGGCGGCCCCGACAACGTGACAGTCGTCGTCGCCGACGTGGTCGACGTCGACTTCGGGGAGGACGCGCCCATAGTGGGCGGCGCGGCCGGCGACGGCAGCGAAGACCCGCCACCACCCGACTCGCCCGCCTCGCGGGCGAGTTCCATCACCGGGCCGCGCCCGATCCCGCAGCGGGTCGAGCCGATGCCACCGCCGGACCCCCGGCGGGCGCGCGGCAACCGGCTCAAGGCGCTCGCCCTGGTGGTGTTCCTGCTCCTGCTGGTGGTCGCGGCCGGCCTGGGCACGCGCTGGTACGTCCTGCGCCAGTACTACGTCGGCGAGGGCGACAACGGCGAGGTGTCGGTGTTCCGCGGCGTCACCGGCAGCGTGTTCGGCTTCGACCTGCACCGCAAGGTGGAGGGCTCGTGCCCGCCGGGCGCGCAGGCGTGCGAGCCGATCACGGTGGAGGACCTGAAGGTCGCCACCAGGGACGTCGTGCGCAACGGCATCACCGACGTGGACGGCCTGGAGGGCGCCCGGGAGGCGATCCGCAGGCTGCGCACCGAGCAGACGCTGCCGTTCTGCCCGAAGGACACCGCGGAGAGCACCACGGGGGCGTCCACCACCGCCGCGCCGCCGACGGCAACCTCGACCGAGGCGCCGGCGTCCACCACTGTGGAGGGGACACCCCTCACCACGCCCGTGCAGCAGCCGGGCACGGATTGCCGAAAGGGTCAGTAGTCGCATGGGTTCGCCGGTCACCGGCGCTGAGGGCACACCGCTCGCGGCGGCGAGCAGCACGTCGCCCGGGTTGAGGCCGCCCACGCGACGAAGCACCGAACTGTTCATGCTGGCGTTCGCCGCCACGTTGGTGACGGGCGCGCTGATCCTGGTGGAGGCCAACCAGGAGCAGGAACTCAGCATGAGGATCCTGTGGTTGGGCCTGGCGTACCTGGGGCTGCTGACCGTGGCGCACCTCGCGGTGCGCAAGTGGGCGCCCTACGCCGACCCGGTGATCCTGCCGTGCGTCGCGCTGCTCAACGGCCTCGGCCTGGTCATGATCCACCGGATCGACCTGGCCATGGCGGACGTGAAGCTGCCGAACAACCAGGTGTGGTCCTCCGCCGCGCCGAAGCAGGTGCTCTGGACGGCGATCGCGCTGGTGCTGTTCTGCACCGCGTTGAAGGTGCTGTCCGACCACCGCACGCTGGCCCGTTACGGCTACACGGCCGGGCTGCTCGGGCTGGTGGCGCTGGTGCTGCCCGGCGTGCTGCCGAGCTTCATCGCGCCGGAGATCAACGGCGCCAAGATCTGGCTGAGCTTCGGCGCGTTCTCGATCCAGCCGGGCGAGTTCGCGAAGATCCTGCTGATGGTGTTCTTCGCCGCGTTCCTGGTGTCGAAGCGGGACCTGTTCACCATCGCGGGCCGCCGGGTCCTCGGCCTGGACCTGCCGCGGGCCCGCGACCTCGGCCCGCTGATCGCCGCGTGGGCGGTCGGCGTGAGCATCATGGTCCTGCAGAAGGACCTGGGCAGCTCGCTGCTGTTCTTCGGCATCGTGCTGGTGCTGCTGTACGTGGCGACCGAGCGGGCCGCGTGGGTCGTGCTGGGCGTGATGATGTTCTGCGTCGGCGCGTTCGTGGCGTGGAAGCTGTTCGGCCACGTCCAGATCCGGGTGCAGAACTGGCTCGACCCGTTCGCGGACCCGTCCGGGGCGGGCTACCAGATCGTGCAGTCGCTGTTCGGGCTCGGCACCGGCGGGTTGTTCGGCGCGGGCCTCGGCGGCGGGCGGCCGGACCAGATCCCCGAGGCCAACACCGACTTCATCACCGCGGTGATCGGCGAGGAGCTCGGCTTCGTCGGGCTGGCCGCGGTGCTGCTGATCTACACCGTGTTCGCCCTGCGCGGCCTGCGCAGCGCGCTCGCCGTGCGCGACACGTTCGGCAAGCTGCTCGGCGGCGGTCTGGCGTTCGCGGTGGCGTTCCAGATCTTCATCGTCGTCGGCGGCGTGACGAAGCTGATCCCGATGACGGGCATCACCGCGCCGTTCCTGTCCTACGGCGGTTCCTCGCTGCTGGCCAACTACATCCTGGTGGCGCTGTTGCTGCGCATCTCGGACGCGGCACGCGCGCCGAAGTCGACGCCGAAGCCGCGACCGCAGCAGCCGGCGATCGCCGACCAGTTCACAGTCATGGTGGAGCGTCCGAAATGAACACACCGCTCCGCCGGGTCGGCCTCGCCATGATGGCGATGATCCTCCTGCTGTTGGGCAACGCGACGTACGTGCAGGTCATCAAGGCCGACGACTACCGCAAGGACCCGTTGAACCGCCGGGTGATCCTGGACCAGTACTCGCGGGAACGCGGCCAGATCATCGCCGCCGACGGCACGCCGCTGGCCAGCGTGCAGCGGGTGGACGACCGGCTGCGCTACCTGCGGACCTACGCCAACGGGCCGGTGTTCGCGCCCGTGACCGGCTACTTCTCCACGCTGTACGGCGCGGGCGGCATGGAGCGCGCCGAGGACGACCTGCTCAACGGCTCGGACGACCGGCTGTTCGCCCGCCGGGTGTCGGACCTGATCACCGGCCGCGACCCCAAGGGCGGCAGCCTCCAGCTGACCATCGACGCGAAGCTCCAGCAGGCGGCGTTCGAGCGGCTCCAGGGCGTGACCGGCACGGTCGTCGCGATCCGGCCGCAGACCGGCGAGATCCTGGCCATGGCCAGCACGCCGTCCTACGACCCGAACGTGCTCGCCAGCCACGACGTCGACGTGCAGGAAGAGGCCTGGACCGGCTACGACGCCGACAAGTCCAAGCCGATGCTCAACCGCGCGGTGCACGAGAACTACCCGCCCGGCTCGACGTTCAAGCTGGTCGTGACGGCGGCGGCGCTGGCCGAGGGCAAGACCAACGACACCAAGGTCGACGGCCGCCCGGTGATCACGCTGCCCGGCACGAACACCCCGCTGCCGAACTTCAACGACACCCAGTGCGGCGACGGCGTCACGGCCACGCTGCAGGAGGCGCTGGCCAAGTCGTGCAACACGGCGTTCGCGGTGCTGGCCGCCGAGCTGGGCGCGGACAAGCTGCGCGACCAGGCGGCCAAGTTCGGCATCGGCGAGCAGGACCTGTCGATCCCGCTGTCGGTGGTGCCCTCGACGCTCGGCCCGATGTCGGACAAGCCGTCGATCTACCAGACCGGCATCGGCCAGAAGGACGTCCGGGTGACGCCCCTGGCCAACGCGGTGATGGCGGCGACCATCGCCAACGGCGGCGTGCGGATGCAGCCGCACCTGGTCGGCAAGATCCTGGCGCCCGACCTCCAGGCGATCAGCGAGACCAAGCCGGACGAGGTCGACGAGGCCATGGAGGCCGACCACGCCAAGGCGCTGCGCGACATGATGATCGCCTCGGAGAACAACACCGGTGGCGGCGGCAAGCTCAGCGGCGTGACGATCGCGTCCAAGACCGGCACCGCCGAGCACGGCGAGAACGTGCGCTCGACCAACCCGCACGCCTGGTACGTGGCGTTCGCGCCGGCCGAGAAGCCGGAGATCGCGATCGCGGTAATCGTGGAGAACGGCGGCCAGCAGGGCCTGTCGGCCACCGGCGGCCGGGTCGCCGCCCCGATCGGACGCGCGGTCATCGGCGCCTACCTCGGGGGACGCTGATGCTGACCTCCGGCCAGTTGCTCGCCGAGCGGTACCGCCTCAGCAAGCGGATCGCCGTCGGCGGCATGGGCGAGGTCTGGGAGGCCGACGACACCCGGCTCGACCGCAAGGTCGCGGTGAAGGTGCTCAAGGCGGAGCTCAGCGGCGACGCCGAGTTCCTCAACCGGTTCCGCATCGAGGCGCGCACCACCGCGTCGCTCAACCACCCCGGCATCGCCGCGGTGCACGACTACGGCGAGACCGCGTCGATCCCGGACGGGCCGGAGGACACCGCCTACCTGGTGATGGAACTGGTCGAGGGCGAGCCGCTGGCCGCGATCATCTCGCGCGGCAGGCTGAACGCGGACCGCACGCTCGACCTGCTGGAGCAGGCGGGCAACGCGTTGCAGGCGGCGCACGAGCGCGGGCTGGTGCACCGGGACGTGAAGCCGGGCAACATCCTGGTGACGCCGACCGGCAAGGTGAAGATCACCGACTTCGGCATCGCGAAGGCCGCGGACGCGGCGCCGGTCACGCACAGCGGCATGGTCATGGGCACCGCCCACTACATCGCGCCGGAGCAGGCCCTCGGTCACGCCGCCGAGCCCGCGTCGGACGTGTACGCGCTGGCGGTGTGCGGCTACGAGTGCCTGACCGGGCACCGGCCGTTCCTGTCGGAGAACGCGGTGACGGTCGCGATGATGCACATCCGCGACATCGCGCCGCCGTTGCCGCCGGACGTGCCGCCGGGCCCGCGGGCGCTGATCGAGGCGACCCTTGTGAAGGACCCGCGCCAGCGCTACCGCAACGGCGGCGAGTTCGCCTCGGCGGTGGGCGCGGTGCGCGCCGGGCAGCCGCTGCCCGCGCCGTCCGGCCTGGCGATGGCGGTCGGCGCGCCGATGGCCGGGCCGATGACGCCACCCGCGCAGCACCCCCATCCCCAGCACCCCCATCTGGGCAACCCGGTGACCCATCCCGGGTCGCGACCGGGCATGCAACCCGTCCCACCAGGCATGAACACTCCGCACACGGGCGCTTTCCGTCCGTTGCCGCCGGGCCCGCGGCCGCCGGGGCGCAACCGCGCCGCGCTGTGGGTTATGGTCGCTGTGCTGCTGGTCGCGCTGCTGGTGCTCGGCGTGGTCATCCTGCGCTGGGCGCTGAAGGGCGACGAGGTGCCCGGCGGTGCGAACCAGCAGGGCACTGGCACCACGAGCGCCCGCCCGTTGGACGACTCGACCGATCGCCTCCCCGGCAAACCGAAGGTGACGATCACGAAGTCCGACTACGTCGACCTCCCGGTGGACGAAGTCGCGAAGAAGCTCTCCGGGCACGGCTTGGAACCCGAGGTGCACTCCGAGGACGGGGGCGCGCCGTTGGAGCCCGAGCGGTGCCTGGTGTCGGACCTGGCGCCGACCGGTGAGGTTGCGATCGGCTCACGGGTCACGGTGACGTGTGTGCCGACTTGACGCTGAAACGGTACGAAAGCGAACGCAAGGCTTGATGGTGAGACCGTTGACGAGGAGCGGGACGAAGCACTGATGAGCACTCCGCGACTGCTCTCCAACCGCTACGAACTGGGTGAGACCCTCGGCTACGGCGGCATGTCGGAGGTGCACAAGGGCCGGGACGTCCGGCTCGGCCGGGACGTGGCCATCAAGGTCCTGCGCGCCGACCTCGCCCGTGACACCCAGTTCCAGGAACGGTTCCGTCGCGAGGCCCAGAACTCGGCGGCGCTGAACCACCCCGCCATCGTCGCGGTCTACGACACCGGTGAGACCCAGACCGAGTACGGCCCGCTGCCCTACATCGTGATGGAGTTCGTCGACGGCCGCACGCTGCGCGACATCGTGAAGACGCAGGGGCCGCTGTCGGGCAAGCGGGCGATGGAGGTCATGGCCGACGTGTCGGCCGCGCTGGACTTCAGCCACCGGCACGGCATCGTGCACCGGGACGTGAAGCCCGCGAACGTCATGATCACCCGGGCGGGCGCGGTGAAGGTGATGGACTTCGGCATCGCGCGCGCGGTGCACGACGGCCAGGCCGCGGTCACCCAGACGGCCGCGGTGATAGGGACCGCCCAGTACCTGTCGCCGGAGCAGGCCCGCGGCGAGGCCGTCGACGGGCGGTCCGACGTGTACGCGTCGGGCTGCGTGCTGTTCGAGCTGCTGACCGGGGAGCCGCCGTTCACCGGCGACTCGCCCGTGGCGGTGGCCTACCAGCACGTGCGGGAGGACCCGAAGCCGCCGTCGGCGCTGAACCCGAAGGTGACGCCCGCGCTGGACGCGATCGTGCTCAAGGCGATGGCCAAGGGACCGGCCAACCGCTACCAGTCCGCCGCGGAGATGCGCGCGGACCTGGTGCGCGTGCTGTCCGGTCAGCGGCCCTCGGCGCCCGCCGTGATGACGGCGGAGGACCGCACCGCGGTGCTCAACCAGACGTCGTCGCCGCGCACCGAGGTCGCGCCGGCCGCCGGCGGTCGGCACCGGCCCTCCGCGCAGCGCGAGGAACCCGCTGAGTACGACCCGCTGGCCGAGGAAGAGGAAGAGCGGCGCGCCCGGCGCAAGAAGGCGATCATGGTCACCCTGGTCGTCCTGCTGTGCATCGCCGTGCTCGCCCTCGCCACGTGGATCACCACCACGCTGCTCAGCGAGAAGGACAACACCGCGGCCACGGACAAGGTCACCGTGCCGTCGTTGGTGGGCAAGGAGCAGTCGGCGGCTCGGGCCGAGTTGGAGGCCAGGCAGTTGACCGTCGAGGTCGTGCTGACGCCGTGCCAGCCGGGTTCCGAACCGGCCTGCAACGCGGACCAGATCGGCAAGGTGGTCCTGACCGACCCGCCCGCCAACCGCGAGGTCGAGAAGCGCAGCTCGGTCAAGCTGGTGATCGGCAAGGGCGCCGACAACGCGCCGGTGCCCAGCGTCACCGGGCTGAGCCCGACCGACGCGCAGAAGAAGCTGGAAGCCGAGGGCTGGGTCTTCCAGCAGGCCACCGAGACCGTCGAGACCGAGGACCCGAACCTGGTCGGCAAGGTCGTCGAGCAGTCGCCGGCTCCCGGCGTCTCGGCGGCCAAGGGCAGCGCGGTCACGGTGACGCTGGGCAAGGCGCCGGAGACCGCGCAGCTGCCGGACGTGACCGGTCAGACGCTGGACAACGCCCGCGCCACGCTCGAGGGCAACGGGTTCAAGGTGCAGACCAAGGACGTCGACAGCCCCGAACCGCTCAACGAGGTCGTGGCCCAGAACCCGGGACCGGGACGGGCGGAGAAGGGCACGCTGGTGACGTTGAGCGTGTCCAAGAACAACCAGTTCATCATGCCCGACCTGCGCGGCCTCACCGAGAACCAGGCGCGCACCAGGCTGAGCCAGGCCGGGTGGACGGGCAACGACCTCACCGTCACCGACAAGGAGACGGTCTCCGACATCAGCCAGAACAACAAGATCCTGGACCAGGAGATCAAGGCGAACGCGCCGGCGGGCAAGAACGCGCGGATCAACGTGATCCTGGCCGAGTTCAAGGTCGGCGGACCCACGTCCACCAGGTAGCCGGACCGCGAAAAGGCCCCCTCCACCTCGGAGGGGGCCTTTCGTCGTCAACGGGCCGGGTCGGCTACTTCCGCCGGGCCGCCGCGGCGAGCTGGCGCATGCCGTTCTCGAGCTGGAGGACGGTGCCCTCGGGCACCTCGAACCCGCACACCGCGAGCCAGTTCGCCAGCATCCGGTGGCCGCCGTCGGTCAGCACGGACTCCGGGTGGAACTGGACGCCCTCGACCGGCAGCTCGCGGTGGCGCATGGCCATGACCACGCCGGACTCGGTGCGCCCGGTCACCTCGAACTCGGCCGGGATGGTGTCGGGCAGCACGGTCAGGGAGTGGTAGCGGGTCGCGGTGAACGGGCTCGGCACGCCGTTGAGCACGCCGCCGCCGTTGTGGTGCACGACGCTGGTCTTGCCGTGCAGCAGCTCCGGCGCGAGGTCGACCGTGCCGCCCCACACCGCGCCGATGGCCTGGTGGCCCAGGCACACCCCGAACACCGGGACGCCGGAGTCCGCGCAGTGGCGGATGACGTCCATGCTCCGGCCCGCCTTGTCCGGCGTGCTGGGACCGGGGCTGACGAGGACGCCACCGACCTCGGCGATCTCGTCCAGCTCGACGGCGTCGTTGCGCCGGACCACGCACTCGACCCCGAGCTGGGCCAGGTACTGGACGAGGTTGTAGACGAAGCTGTCGTAGTTGTCGACCACGAGCACGCGCATGGCGCCAGCGTAGTCGTGACGAACCTCTCGCCAGAAGTGAGCTTAGGCTCACCTAACCTAGTGGTATGACCCGTTCTCTCCGCGTCGCCGTCGTCGGCGCCGGCCCCGCCGGCATCTACGCCGCCGACATCCTGACCAAGTCCGCGGCCGAGTCGGGCGTCGAGGTGGCCGTCGACCTCTTCGAGCGGATGCCCGCCCCGTACGGCTTGATCAGGTACGGCGTCGCACCGGACCACCCGCGCATCAAGGGCATCGTCAACGCCCTGCAGCGCGTGCTGGACCGGCCGGAGATCCGGTTCTTCGGCAACGTCGAGTACGGCGTCGACCTCAAGCTCGACGACCTCAGGCACTTCTACGACGCGGTGATCTTCTCCACCGGCGCGGAGAAGGACCGCCCGCTGGACATCCCCGGCATCGACCTGGACGGCTCCTACGGCGCGGCCGAGTTCGTCTCCTGGTACGACGGCCACCCCGACGTGCCGCGCACGTGGCCGCTGCGGGCGCGCGAGGTCGCCGTCCTCGGCGTCGGCAACGTCGCGCTCGACGTCGCCCGCGTGCTGGCCAAGACCGCCGACGAGCTGCTCAGCACCGACATCCCCGACAACGTGCACGAGGGCCTGAAGCAGAGCCCGGTCACCGACGTGCACGTGTTCGGCCGCCGCGGACCGGCGCAGGCCAAGTTCACCCCGCTGGAGCTGCGCGAGCTCGACCACTCGCCCAACGTCGAGGTGATCGTGCACCCGGAGGGCATCGACTTCGACGCGGCGAGCATGGCGTCGATCCGGTCGAACAAGCAGGTCGAGATGGTGGTCAAGACGCTGCAGGAGTGGGCGATCCGCGACGTCGGCTCGCGTGCCCGCAGGCTGCACCTGCACTTCCTCGAAGCGCCCGTCGAGGTGCTGGGCTCGTCGTCGGTCACCGGCCTGCGCACCGAGCGGATGGAGCTGGACGGCGACGGCGGGGTGCGCGGCACGGGCGAGTTCACCGACTGGCCGGTGCAGGCGGTGTACCGGGCCGTCGGCTACCTGTCCACGCACCTGGTGGACCTGCCGTTCGACCACGCCTCGGGCACCGTGCCGCACCAGGCGGGCCGGGTGCTCGACCTGGACGAGCAGGCGATGACCGGCGTCTACGTCACCGGCTGGATCAAGCGCGGCCCGGTCGGGCTCATCGGGCACACCAAGGGCGACGCGCTGGAGACCGTCACCAGCCTGCTCGCGGACGCGCCGCTGCTGCCGGTCGCGCCGGGCCGCGCGCCCGACGCCGTGGTCCGATTCTTGGAGCAGCGCGCCGTGCCGTTCACCACCGTGGACGGGTGGCGCCGGCTCGACGCCCACGAGCTGGCCCTCGGCGCCGCGCGCGGCCGTGACCGGGTGAAGGTCGTCGACCGGGCGGAGATGACCGACATCTGCCGGTCATAGGGCTACTGGGGCGTCGTCACGTTGTTGAACGGCAGCTTCGGCTCCGCCCACGGGAACACCACGAACATCAGCAGCGCCACCACCCCGGCCACGAGCACCAGCGCTTCGAGGACGCGCACGGGCAGCGGGCCGGGGAGGTGCCGCCAGATCCACCCGTACATCACTGCTCCTTCATCTCTTCGGGCACGAAACCGGGCGCCTTCGGGTAGCTCATCGTCAGCACCGAGTGCACGATGAGCCGCTGCTTGTCGGAGAACCGCGGGTGGCAGGTGGTCAGCGTCATCAGCGCCGCCTGCTGCGCCGCGGGCACCTCGCCCTCGAAGTAGGGCACGGGGTTGATCACCTCGCCCTGGGTGGGCAGCACGATCGCCTGGCCGACCGCCTTGTCGTACGGCGCGCCCAGCGGCGAGACCTTGGCGCACTTCGGGTCGGACTGCCGCGCCGCCCAGTCCGCCACCTCGCCGGACTTCGGCATCACCCGGTAGACGAACCACTGGGTCTGCGTCTCGACCACGATCGCGTCGCACGAGTTGAGCAGGTCCAGGTCGTTGAAGGGCGCGCCCTTGCCGACCCGGTGGCCCGCGACGGCGAAGTTGCCCGGGTCGCCCGGGAGCGCGGTGCCCTTGTAGTGGCCGGGACCGATCTCCAGGTCCTTGTCGGTGGTGCCCTCGACGATGGAGAACTTGTAGTCCGGGCCGAACACCGGGATGTACATCTTGGCGAACGCCTGGCCGTCGAGCAGCTCGTACTGGGCCTGGCGCTGCTGGTCGGACTCGACCGTGTTCGCGTTCCACTGGTCGTCCAGCGCCTGGGTGGCGTCGTCCTGCTTGCCGGCGGAGATGAGGTCGGTGACGTACACCTCGTAGACCACGAACAGCAGGATGACCAGGCCGGCCGTGATCAGCAGCTCGCCGACGGTGCGGACCGCCTTGCGCGCCGTGCTGTCGGGCGGCGGGCCGGGCTGGTCGTCCTCGTCGTCGTAGTAGTCGTCGTCCTCGTAGTACTCGTCTTCGTAGTCCTCGTACTCGTCGTCGTAGTCGTCCACGGGTGCGATGACCTCGGTGGGCGGGTCGACGGGGCGAGGGCGGCGCGGCGGCGCGGGCGGCCGGGCGCCCGGGGGCGGCGGCAGGCTGCCGGAGAACGCGTTCGTGTAGCGGGTGGCGTCGGCTTCCGGCGGTGCGGGCCGGGGGCGCGCCGCGCCGGGCGGTGGCGCGGCCCCGCCGAGCCGGGCGGCCACCTCGGAGGGCGCGGGCCGGACGGACGGGTCGTCGGTCGGACGGCGACGGCCCGCCGGCGGCGCTTCGTCACGCAGGGCGCGGCGGCCGGCGGGCGGCGGGTCGGCCCGGACCGGCTCGACGTACGAGGTCTCCTCGGCGTGCGTCGGCACGGGCGGTGGGACGTCGTCGCGGCGGGCTCGGCGGCCGGCGGGCGGTTCGGCGCCGGCCGGGTCGACGCGCGGGCCCATCTCGTCGCGGCGCGCGCGGCGGCCCGTGGCGGGCGGTTCGGCCGGGGACGGCTCGGCGTACGGCGGTTCGGCCTCGTCACGGCGCGCGCGCCGGGCGACCGGCGGCTCGACCGGGGTCGGTGCGTCGTCCCGGCGGGCACGGCGCACGGCGGGTGGCTCGCCGTAGGGCTCCACCGGCGGTACAACGTCATCGCGGAGGGCACGGCGGGCGACCGGCGGCTCGGCCTGCGGCAGCTCGACCGGCGGCACGTCGGCACGACGCGCGCGGGCCGGTTCGGCCTCGTCACGACGTGCGCGACGGGCGACCTGGGGCTCGGCCGGCGGTGCCTCGTCGCGGCGCGCCCGGCGACCGGTGGGTGGCGGCTCGACCGGCGGCGGGACGTCGTCGCGGCGGGCTCGGCGGCCGGTCGGCGGCGGCTCCGGGGCGTACGGCTCGGCCTGGTACGGCTCGGCAGGCGGCACCTCGTCGCGACGCGCCCGGCGGCCGGTCGGGGGCGGCTCGGGCCGGGGCGGGTAGGACTCCCCCGGACGGCTGAAACCTCCGGCGGGCGTCGCCGGCCGGTCGAGGTCGCCGGAGTGGCCCGCCGGCCGGTCGAACCCGCCCGGCGGCGTCGGCGGGCGGTCGAAACCGCCGGGAGGGGTGACGGGCCGGTTCGGGCCCGCCGGGCGGTCGAAACCACCCGGAGGGGTCGATGGCCTGCTGAAACCGCCTGCCGGCGTGGGTGGACGGTGGCCCGGGAGCGGCGGTTCGCCGGTGACGTGGGGCGGCTGTGGCCTGGGTCGTGGCGGTCGGCCCGGCGGGCCGCCTTGCGGCGGGGGCGGGTCGTAGCTCACCGGAAAACCTCCCAAGCCGAACGTTCCAGGACTACACGGTGCTTCAGGGACCTGCTCGGTTACGTTAACGTGTTCATCCAGCAGTGGACGTGAACTCGCGCCACTGGAGGCCTATCCACCCGTCAGGCGAGGACAGCATGCCCAAGTCCAAGGTCCGCAAGAAGGCCGTCTACACGGCGCCTGCCGATCGCCGCACCCCGGTGAAGGTCAAGGCAGCGGGGCCGTCGCACCCCGTCTACGTCGCCGTGATGCTCGGCATGATGCTGTTGGGGCTGGCGTGGCTGGTGGTCAACTACATCGCGGGCGAGAAGGTCCCGGTGATGATGGACCTCGGGTCCTGGAACTTCGGCATCGGATTCGCCCTGATGATCGTCGGCTTGCTGATGACCATGAAATGGCGCTGACCACGCGCTACGCCAAGTGGCTGACGGCCCGGACGAGCTCCACGTCCGGGCCGTTCCGCGTTACCCCGTCGTTCACCCGGTTCACCTGACGGTCACCGAAGCACACGGCTGTAAGTCATCCCCAATGGGGACAACTCCTGTGGACAACTTTGCGCCAATTTGCACAAGCCCCGGTCGGAGGCCCTAGTTGTCCACAAGTGCGGCAGACTCGAAAGCGTGAACCCACCGCGCACCTGGTCGCCCCAACCCGGCCTCGTCGGCCTCGCCTGGGGCCTGGCCGCCGTGTTCCTGCTGGTCACGTTCCTCAGTTCGGACCCCGTCAGCCGGGTGTTCCTGGGCCTCGCCACGCTCGTCCAGCTCACGCTGGGCGCCTACGGCACTTTTGTGCGCCCCAGGCTGCTGGTGGACGACTCAGGCCTCACCGTGCGCACCCTGAGCGGCGCGCGGCAACTGCCGTGGCACGAGGTGAAGGTGCGCCTGGCCCGCACCCGCAGGCTCGGCCGCGAGACGGCCACGCTGGAGCTGGACTGGCACCGCGGCGAGCACGAGCAGCTGTACGTCTTCACCCCGCTCGACCTGGGCACGGACCCGCGCGACGTGGCGGACGTCCTGCACGCCCTGCGCCCCTGACGAGCCGCTAGAGGTCGAGGACCAGGCCCGGCACGGCGACGTCGGCCGGGTGCCCGGCCGCCTCCAGGTGCTCCGCCGGGTCGACGCCCGGCCACAGGTGCGCCAGCACGAGCCTGCCGACACCGGCCCGGTGCGCGTTCGCGCCCGCCTGCTCGGCCGTCGACAGGTACGGCGCGTTGTCCGCCGGCAGCACGTGCCGGGCGAACGTCGCCTCGGCCACGAGCACGTCCGCGTCCCGCGCGAGGTCGACCAGCGCCGGGCTCGGCCCGGTGTCACCCGTGTAGGCGATCACCCGTCCGCCGGCCGTCAGCCGCAGCCCCGCGTTCGGCACGAAGTGCGGCAGGTCCCACGTGTCCACCCGGAACGGCCCCACCTCGAACGACCGCTCGACCACGTGCACCGAGCACGCGCGCGCCACGGGCACCTGGTCCAGCGCCAGCACGCGGTCCAAGGCGCCCTCCGGCGCGTGGACGGGCAGCACCGGCGCCGAAGTTCCGAGCGCGCGGGCCCGAAGCAACGGGTTGAGGTCGGCGCAGTGGTCGGGGTGCCCGTGGCTGACCAGCACGGCGTCCACCGCCGCCGCGGGCAGCACCGCCTGCAACGCCGGGAACGTCGCGTAACCCGGGTCCACCAGGAGCGCGAACCCGTCGTGCTCCACCAGGTAGCCGCTGCACGGCTGGGCGGCCGTCGGCCACGCGCCGACACCGCCCAGGACGGTCAGCCGCACCGTCAGGCCAGCTGCCCGGTCCGCACGACCGCCAGCACCGCCAGCAGCACGACCGCGGCGATCACGGCCGCCAGCTGCCAGTTGTTCCGCTTCGCGGCCGGCGCGTAGACCAGCCCGGCCGTCAGCGCCGCGCCGATCACCAGGCCGCCGATGTGCCCGAGCAGGGAGATGCCGGGCAGGGTGAAGCTGAGCACGACGTTCAAGCCGATCACGCCGAGCGCCGGGCCGGGGTTGAGCTTGAGCCGCAGCACCGCCACCAGCATCGCGCCCATCAGGCCGTACACCGCGCCGGACGCGCCGGCCACCACGGTGTCGATCCCGCCGAACAGGTACACCGCGAGCCCGCCGCCGAGCAGCGACACCCCGTAGACCGCGGAGAACCGCAGCTTGCCGAACACGGGTTCCAGGTCACGGCCGAGCACGTACAGCGCGATCATGTTCAACGCCAGGTGCAGGGGCCCGAAGTGCAGGAACCCCGACGTCACCAGCCGCCACCACTCGCCGTCCCAGGCGACCGACGGCGTGTACATCACGAGGTCGAGGAACAGCGCCGACCGCTGGTTGGTCGCCACGCTGCCCGCCTGGGCCGCCGTGATCGCGAAGAACAGCACGTTCACCGCGATCAGCACCGGCGTGACCACCATGCGCTGGGAGTACTCCGCGCCGACGAACGTGCGCGGCCGGCGCACCGCGGCCCGGCCCTCGTTCACGCAGTCGACGCACTGGTGGCCGACCGACGCCTCGCGGAGGCACTCCGGGCACGCCGGCCGGTCGCAGCGGACGCACCGCAGCCCGGTGGCCCGATCGGGGTGGCGCACGCAGACCGGCAGGTCTGGTCGCGCCCCGATCGGCTCACCGGGCGGCGGGGAGATCGGCGAGTCGGCCACTCAGGCCCGCTCCACCGAGACCTTCTGGATCACCACGTCGGTGACCGGGCGGTCGCCGGCGCCGGTGGGTGCGGCGCCGATCGCGTCCACCACGTTGCGCGACTCCTGGTCGGCGACCTCGCCGAAGATCGTGTGCTTGAAGTTCAGCCACGTGGTCGGCGCGACCGTGATGAAGAACTGCGAGCCGTTGCTGTTGGGCCCGGCGTTGGCCATCGCCAGCAGGTAGGGCTTGTTGAACTGCAGCTCCGGGTGGAACTCGTCGGCGAACTTGTAGCCGGGGCCGCCGCGCCCGGTGCCCGTGGGGTCACCGCCCTGGAGCATGAAGCCCGCGATCACCCGGTGGAAGATCGACCCGTCGTAGAACGGGCCGGAGGTCTCGCCCTTCGCGTTGGGGTCGGAGTAGCTCTTCGTGCCCTCGGCCAGGCCGACGAAGTTGGCCACCGTCTTGGGGGCGTGGTCGGGGAAGAGGTTGACGCGGATGTCGCCCTGCGAGGTGTGCAGGGTCGCCGTCAGCTTGGTCCCGACGAACGATTCGTTGCTGTCTGCCACGCCACCCATCGTGCCATCACCGGGCGAGGTGGTTGGGGAAGGGGCACGATGGGTATTGCCTGGAACGTGACTGACCGACAGCTTCTGGAGCGCGATATGGATGAGGTAGACGCCATGACCCGGGCCGGGGAGTCGGTCGGCAAGGCGGTGCGGGCTGTTCGCCGCAGCGCCGTCCGCGCTGGTCACGTCGGTGCGGACGCGGCTGTTCAACTCGCGGAGCGCGCCGAGGGCAAGCTCGCCGAGCGTGGCGTGACCAAGGACTACGTCCGCGGTGTCGTCGCCGACAAGGCGGGCGCGCTGGTGGAGAAGGCCGAGGAGTACGAGAAGTCCACCAGGCGCGGTCGCAAGCAGCTCGCGAAGAAGGCCAAGGGCGTCCGCAAGGACGTCGTCAAGGCCGCCGAGCGGGCTCGCAAGGAGGCCAAGGTGCGTGCGAAGGACGTGCGCAAGGCCGCGAAGCAGGCGCGCAAGGAGATGGCCGCGGCCAGGCACCCCAAGCGCCGCCGCTGGCCGTGGGTGCTGGGCGTGTTCGCCGCAGCCGCGGTCGCCGGGTACCTCGCGCTGACCAAGCGGCCCCAGGAGGTGCACCTGGAGGAGGACGACGTGGACATCACGTCCGAGCCCACCACGACCGGCACCGCCGAGTCCGTCCGCCCGCACGCGGCCCGCAACGGCCAGGTCTCCGACCAGCACAGCCGCAGCTGACCGGAAGAAGAACACCTTCGCGCCCGCCCCGTCCGGGGTCGGGCGCGAAGTCGTGCGCGCTCACAGCCCGAGGTTGCCCACCACGGTCTCGGCGATCCGCCGGGTCTTGATCGTCTGCTTCTGGTTGCTGGTCACGACCACCGCGTTGCCGCCCTTGGCCACGGCGTACACCGCGCCCGTCGGGGTGGTCAGCGAGCCGCCGCTCCACCCGGCGGGCACCGTCGCCGGGCTCGAGTCGGCAACCGGCGCGGCCCGGTCGACCACCGCCTTCGCGGTCTCCGGCTCACCCCGGAACACCCAGACGGACAACTGCACGTCCGTGGCGTTGGCGTAGAAGAAGCAGGCCGGGTCGGGTTGGCCTGCGGACAGCCGAACCTTCCGCACCAGCTGCCCGTTCGCCTCCTGCACGACCGAAGAGGCCAGGTAGGGGCACTGCCCGTCGGTCGCGGGCTCCGGCGCGGGCGGCGGCCCGACGGGTGTGGTCGTCGTCTTCGCCACTGCGCTGGTGGTCGTCCCGGCGGCGGGAGCGGGGGTCGGCTCGGGGGTCGCGCAGGCGGTCAGCGCGCCGAGGACCAGCAGGGAGGGCAGGGCGGTGAGCAGCACTCGGTTCATAGGGCAGCCAGTCAATCAGATGACGGACAGCGAATCGACAACGTGACCACCTAGGCACGCAACGTAAACCACATTACGGTTGTCTTACCCTGCCGGCCGCCCCTGCAATGTGAGGACTGAGTCAAGATGAACATCTTTGACCGCGGTCGAGACCACGCCATCGCTGTGTTCCGGATTGTCGTCGGTGTGCTGTTCATGTGCCACGGCGCGCAGAAGTTGTTCGGCGTGCTGGGCTCCAAGGGTGCCGTGTCGATCACCGACTGGCCGTCCGGCCCGGCCGGCCTGATCGAGTTCGTCGGTGGCGCGTTGATCGTCATCGGCCTCGGCACCCGGATCGCCGCGCTGATCTCATCCGGTGCGATGGCCTACGCGTACTTCGTCGTCCACCAGCACGCCGGGCTCCTGCCCATCCAGAACAAGGGCGAGCTGGCCGCGGTGTACGCGTGGGTGTTCCTGCTGTTGGCGTTCACCGGTCCCGGCGCTTGGGCCGTCGACAAGGTGATCTCCGCACGGAAGCAGGAACAGGCGCTCGTCAACGCATAGCAGTGGGCAAGACGAGGGCCCGCACCCAGCGGCATTGGGTGCGGGCCCTCACTTGTTGACTTACCGCGAAAGCCACCGCCGGACAGCCCTCACGCAGGGGATGACCCGGCGGTTACACCCCAGTAAACACCAAACGCGAAACTTTCGCGCCCCCACCAACCCGACAAATCGGACTTTTACCCAGCCAAAGGGGAACCAGCGCGCCAAGCGATCTTCGCGGGGCCCGGGGCCTGCGGCCCCGAAAGGGGTCCGGGGGCGAAGCCTCCCGGGCGGGGCGTGGGGGTCGCACCCCCACAAAACACAAGGAGCGAGGTGGCCGACGCTGTTCGTCGGCACACCTCGCCCAGAAGCGGATGGAGACGAGGGGAATCGAACCCCTAACCCCCGCCTTGCAAAGGCGGTGCTCTGCCAATTGAGCTACGTCCCCTCACGGGGCGGCAGACTTACCGCCCTCGCGGGTCAGTCGGTGGGAGCAGTGGCCTCGCGCCACAGGTCCGCGTCGGCCTTGGCCGAGCGGCTGCGCTTGACGAAGAACAGAACCGCACCAGCGACAGCGACAAGTGCGATGATCTTCTTCACGGCGATTCCCCTCTGCAACACCTGTGAACTTCCGGTGGGCCTAGGAGGACTCGAACCTCCGACCTCTTCGTTATCAGCGAAGCGCTCTAACCGTCTGAGCTATAGGCCCTCGGGGCAACGACGGCAAGACTACAGCACCTCCCGTCGCGGCCCCAAATCGGCTGGTCGTAGATCACTCCCGCTCGGACAACGTCACTTCCAGGCCCCCGGCAAGATCGGCCGAGACGTTGTAGACGAACGAGCCGACGGTCGCCAGGGCGGTGAACAGCACGATGTTCACCGCGCCCACGATCGCCGCCACGCCGAACACGCGACCGGCGCTGATCAGCGGGTCGCTGCCGGTCTCGTTGCCCTGCAGCAGGTCGCTGGCGGTGTTGTTGATCTTGTCCCAGACGCCCATGCCGTTCAGCACGCCGTACAGCACGCCGACCGCCACGAGCCACACGAAGAACAGCGCCACGCTCAGCACCAGGGCGAGCTTGAGCACCGACCACGGGTCGACCCGCTTCACCTGCAGGCTCGCCCGCCGCGGTCCGCGCCCGGGACGGCGGGCCGACGGCGCGGCGGCGGCCGGACGACCGTTCGCCGCGCCCAGGTTCACCTGCGTGCGGGCCGAACCCGCCGCACCCGGCCCGGCCGCGCCCGGCACCACGGGACGGGCCACCGCCACCGTGTCCGGGTCGCTGGCCGGGTACGCGGGCTGCGACCCCTCGGCCGCCGGGTGCTCCGGCGAGGACATCAGGTCGGCCGGACCGACCTGCTGCGCCTCGGCGTACTGCGCGTCGCTCGTCACCCGCTGCCACGGCGGGGGCGCCGCGGCCTGGTGGCTGTCGTGCTCGGCGGCCGGCCGCTCGACCGTCTCGGTCTTGCCGTCCGCCGTCGTCGCGTCGGCCGCGGGCGTCTCGGCCTGCTCGGACGCCCCCGAGGCGTCGACCGCCGGCTTCTCGGCGCCGGCGGGCTCATCGCCGGCCGCCGGTGTCGGCTCGGCGCCGGGCCGGGTGATCACCGCGGTCTTGTCCTCTGGCTTCTCGGGTGGAGTCACGAGCAGTCCTCAACCTCTCGTTCGCGCTAGTTGGCAGGCTCAGCCTGGTCGCCCTCGGCGGAGTCCACGACCGGACCCGCGCCGGCGGGGTCGACCGTCGGACCCGCTTCGGCGGGGTCCACGACACCGCCGTCACCACTGGTGACGTCCGCGGGCTCGTCGGCGTTGCGCGCCACCGCGATCAGGGTGGTCCCTTCGCCGAGGTTCATCAACCGGACGCCCTTCGTCTGCCGCCCTGCCTTGCGCACCTCCTTGGCGCTGGTCCGGATGACCCCGCCCGAGGAGGTGATCGCGTACAGCTCGTCGTCGACGTCGACGATGAGCGCGCCGACCAGCCTGCCACGCCTGCGGTCGTGCTGGATGGTGAGCACACCCTTCCCACCGCGACCCTGGACGGGGTAGTCCTCGATCGGCGTGCGCTTGGCGTACCCACCATCGGTCGCCACCAAAACAAACAGACCCTCTTGGACGACGCCCACCGACAGCAGCTCGTCCCCGCTGTTGAAGCGCATGCCCAGCACGCCCGAGGTCGCGCGCCCCATCGGCCGCAGCGCCTCGTCGCTCGCGTGGAACCGGATGGACTGGCCGTCGGCCGAGATGAGCTGGAGGTCGTCGGACGCCGAGCACAGCACCGCCCCGACCAGCTCGTCGTCGTCGCGCAGGTTGATGCCGATCAGGCCGCCGGACCGGTTGGAGTCGAAGTCGGACAGCTTCGACTTCTTGACCAGGCCCTTCTTGGTGGCGAGCACCAGGTACGGCGCGACCTCGTAGTTCTTGATCTGGATGACCTGGGCGATCTCCTCCTCCGGCTGGAACGCCAGGAGGTTCGCCACGTGCTGGCCGCGCGCGTTGCGGTTGGCCTCGGGCAGCTCGTAGGCCTTCGCCCGGTACACCCGGCCCTTGTTCGTGAAGAACAGGATCCAGTCGTGCGTGGAGCACACGAAGAAGTGCTGCACGATGTCGTCCTGCTTGAGCTGGGCGCCCTGCACGCCCTTGCCCCCGCGCTTCTGCGAGCGGTACAGGTCGGTCTTCGTGCGCTTCGCGTAACCCGTCCGGGTGATCGTGACGACGACGTCCTCGACCGCGATCAGGTCTTCCATCGACACGTCGCCGTCGAACGGCACGATCTTCGTGCGCCGGTCGTCGCCGTGCTTCTCGACGATCGCCAGCAGCTCCTCGCGCACGATCGCGCGCTGCCGCTCCGGCTTCTCGAGGATGTCCTTGTAGTCGGCGATCTCCAGCTCGATCTCGGCCAGCTGGTCGACGATCTTCTGCCGCTCCAGGGCGGCCAGCCGGCGCAGCTGCATCTCCAGGATCGCGTTGGCCTGGATCTCGTCGACGTCGAGCAGCTCCATCAGGCCGGTGCGCGCCACCTCGGGCGTGTCCGACCGGCGGATCAGCGCGATCACCGCGTCGAGCTGGTCGAGCGCCTTGACCAGGCCGCGCAGCACGTGGGCGCGTTCCTCGGCCTTGCGCAGCCGGAAGCGCGTGCGCCGGACGATGACCTCGATCTGGTGCTTCACGTAGTGCCGGATCATCTGGTCCAGGCGCAACGTGCGCGGCACGCCGTCGACCAGCGACAGCATGTTCACGCCGAACGAGTACTGCAGCTGGGTGTGCTTGTAGAGGTTGTTCAGCACGACCTTGGCGACCGCGTCGCGCTTCAGCGTGACCACGATCCGCATGCCCGAGCGCCGGTTGGACTCGTCGGCGATGTTCGCGATGCCGGTCAGCTTCTGGTCGCGGACCAGGGTGGCGATGTTCTCCACCAGGTTGTCCGGGTTCACCTGGTAGGGCAGCTCGGTGACGACCAGGATCGTGCGGCCCTTGGCGTCCTCGTCGATCTCCACGACCGCGCGCATCTTCACCGAGCCGCGGCCGGTGCGGTAGGCGTCCTCGATGCCGGCCGTGCCCAGGATCTGGCCGTGGGTCGGGAAGTCGGGCCCCTTGATCCGCTGGATCATCGCCTCCAGCGTCTCCTCCTCGGAGGCGTCCCAGTTGTCCAGCGCCCACACCACGCCGTCGGCGACCTCGCGCAGGTTGTGCGGCGGGATGTTGGTCGCCATGCCGACCGCGATGCCCGAGCTGCCGTTGATCAGCAGGTTGGGCACGCGCGACGGCAGGACCGTCGGCTCCTGGATGCGACCGTCGTAGTTGTCGCGGAAGTCGACCGTGTCTTCCTCGATGTCGGCCAGCATCTGCATGGCCAACGGCGTGAGGCGGCACTCGGTGTTGTGGCTGACGAAGCCGTCGGTGATGAACGCGTGGTCGTCGGTGTCGACCCGCAGGCTGTACACCGGCCGCACACCCGCGTCGGTGACCGACTCGACGGGCGCGTAGTAGAACCGGCCGTCGACCAGCGGCTCGACCACGTCGAGCACCTCGCGGTTCGTGATCCGCGCGGCGATCTCCTCGTAGTCGCGCTCCCACCGCTCGACGCGGTCCACGTTGTGCCGCCGGAGCCAGTCGCGCTCCGTCCAGCGGGTCGCGCCGTGCGCCCGGATGTAGTCGCCGACGAACGGCACGTGGTCGCTGCTCATCGCCCGGCTCTCGAGCGGGACGGCGTCCAGGATCGCGTTCAGCTTGTCCTGCTTCGCGCCGAGGAAGCCCACGTTGCGGGCGAACAGGCGCGCGTCACGCCGGTTGGTGATGACGACCTTGATCTCGCCGTTCTCGTAGTTCACCAGCGTGCTGACGACGCCGAACTCCAGCAGGAGCTGCTGCACTTCACGGGCCAGCTGCGCGCTGCGGGTCGAGTAGCTGACCTGCACGGAGTTGCGCGGCAGGGCCGACGCCGAGCCGTCACCTTGGAATAGCGAGGCGAGGAACGCCCGCTTGCCAGTCGCCTCCAGCCGCCACACGAACTCGGGCACGCGCTTGGCGGCGCTGCGCAAGTCTGCCAACTCGTGGAGCACGCTCCCCTGGAGCACCGCCCTGCTGAAGCGCAGCTTGTGCAGCACCTTGCCGGTACTGGTGATCTCAGTCCCGATACCGCGACGCTTGCCGACGCACAGGTCGTAAGCACTGACCACCGACTTGAAGTAGTCGGTGTCGGTGTTGTCGAACCCCGCCTGCCCGTTTACGCCCGTCCAGCCCTCCGAGACGAATGCCCCAGCGAGGAACGCGGAGCTGAACTGCTCCGGCGATAGCCCGTCAAGGTCGACTTCTTGCGGCATGCGCTGGAGGACTACGCGGTCGCCCGGCTGGACCTCTTCCAGCAGCTTCCACAGCAGGGTCGGCACGCCGAGCACGTTCACCAGGCACAACACGGGGTGGTTGTGGGTGCCGGCCAGCTCGTAGCCGTTCTTGGTGCGCAGCTTCAGCGTGGGGTGCTCGCCGGAGTGGAACAGCATGTCGGCGCGCACCGGGTTGCCGTTGCGGTCGAGCACCTTCAGGTCGATCGGGTTGTCGCTGTTCGGCTTGGCGTCCGGAACGATGTCGCCGATGCGCGGCGTCGAGCCGTCTGCTAGCCTGATACGGACATCTGAATCGATGCAGTACCTCATGGCGGCTGCCGGGTCGTTGCCGGGAGAGCCGAAGTTGCCCTGGCCGTCGATCAGCGGGTAGCGCTGCGACCACGGCTGGGCGAGGCGGACCAGTGCGTCGTAGATGGCCGAGTCGCCGTGCGGGTGGTAGTTGCCCATCACGTCGCCGACGACGCGGGCGCACTTGTTGTAGCTGCGGTCCGGGCGGAAGCCCGAGTCGAACATCGAGTACAGCACGCGGACGTGCACGGGCTTCAGGCCGTCGCGCACGTCGGGCAGCGCTCGTCCCACGATCACGCTCATCGCGTAGTCGATGTACGAGTTCTGCATCTCCTGCTGGATGTCGCGCGGCTCGGTGCGGTCTCCACCAGCCGGGGGCAGCGTCGTCTCGCTCACAGTTCTACTTCCTTAGAGGGCACGCCTGCGGGTTCGGGAACGACAGGGGTCAGACGTCGAGGAACCGGACGCCCTTGGCGTTGCGGGTGATGAACGCGCGGCGGGCCTCCACGTCCTCGCCCATCAGCACGCTGAACAGCTCGTCGGCCGTCGCGGCGTCGTCCATGGTCACCTGCGTCAGCACCCGGTTGGCCGGGTCCATCGTCGTCTCCCACAGCTCGGAGGAGTTCATCTCGCCGAGGCCCTTGTAGCGCTGGATGTTGTCGTCCTTGCCGATCTTCTTGCCCGCCGCGAGACCGGCCTGGATGATGCCGTCCCGCTCGCGGTCGGAGTAGGCGTACTCCGGTTCGGCGCGCTGCCACTTGATCTTGTACAGCGGCGGGTTCGCCAGGTACACGTGACCGTGCTCGATCAGCGGGCGCATGAAGCGGAACAGCAGGGTCAGCAGCAGCGTCCGGATGTGCTGGCCGTCCACGTCGGCGTCGGCCATCAGCACGATCTTGTGGTACCGCAGCTTCGCGATGTCGAAGTCCTCGTGGATGCCCGTGCCGAACGCCGTGATCAGGGCCTGGACCTCGTTGTTCTTCAGCACGCGGTCGATGCGCGCCTTCTCCACGTTGATGATCTTGCCCCGGATCGGCAGGATCGCCTGGAACATGGAGTCCCGGCCCTCCTTGGCCGAGCCGCCCGCGGAGTCGCCCTCCACGACGTAGATCTCGCAGTCCTCCGGGTTGGTGGACCGGCAGTCCTTGAGCTTGCCGGGCAGGCCGCCGATGTCGAGGGCGCCCTTGCGGCGGACGAGCTCGCGGGCCTTGCGGGCGGCGATGCGGGCCTGCGCCGACGACACGGACTTGGTGACGATCGCCCTGGCCTCGTTGGGGTGGCGCTCGAACCAGTCGGCCAGGTGCTCGTTGGTCGACTTCTGCACGAAGGACTTGGCCTCGCTGTTGCCCAGCTTGGTCTTGGTCTGACCCTCGAACTGCGGCTCCTTGAGCTTGACCGAGATGATCGCGGCCAGGCCCTCGCGGATGTCGTCGCCGGTGAGGTTGGAGTCCTTCTCCTTGAGCAGCTTCTTCTCGCGCGCGTACTCGTTGACCACGCGGGTCAGCGCGGCGCGGAAGCCCTCCTCGTGCGTGCCGCCCTCGTGGGTGTTGATCGTGTTGGCGAACGTGTACACCGACGGCGTGTAGCCGGTGTTCCACTGCATCGCCACCTCGACCTCGAGGTCCTCGCCCTTGGCCTCGAACGAGACGACCTTCTGGTGCACGGCCTCGCGGGTGTGGTTGATGTGGCGGACGAAGTCCTCCAGGCCGCCGGGGTAGTGGAACGTGCGCTCGCGCACGGCCGCCACGTGGCCCTCGGCGTCGGCCTCCTCGTCGCTCGCCTGGACGCGCTCGTCGCGCAGGATGATCGTGAGGCCCTTGTTGAGGAAGGCCATCTCCTGCAGGCGGCGGGAGATCGTCTCGATGTTGTAGTCGGTGGTCTCGAAGATCGTCGGGTCGGCCCAGAACGTGATGGCCGTGCCGGTCTCGTCGGTCGGCGCGCCCTTGGCCAGCTCGTGCGCCGGCTTGGTGTTCTCGAACCGCTGGTTCCACGTGAAACCCTCGGTCTTGACCTCGACGTCGACGGCGGTCGACAGCGCGTTCACCACGGAGATGCCGACGCCGTGCAGACCGCCGGACACCGCGTAGGAGTCGCTGTCGAACTTGCCGCCCGCGTGCAGCTTGGTCAGCACCACTTCCAGCGTGGGCCGCTTCTCGACCGGGTGCATGCCGATCGGGATGCCGCGGCCGTCGTCGATGACCCGGACGCCGCCGTTGGCCAGCAGCGTCACGTCCACGACCGTCGCGAAGCCCGCCATGGCCTCGTCGACCGAGTTGTCCACGACCTCCTGGATCAGGTGGTGCAGACCGCGCTCGCCGGTGGAACCGATGTACATGCCTGGCCGCTTGCGGACCGCTTCCAGGCCCTCCAGGACGGTGATCGAGGACGCGTTGTACTCATTCTTCTTGGCTGCCACGGGCCTGGTGTCTCCTCGGACTTCACGCGACTGGGACCGTCGCCGGGCGACGCTGGGTTGCGCTACCCCACGATTCTACCGGGGCATACCGACAGAAACCCACTTAGGACACCCCTGGTTTGCTCACAGGCGGCCCGAAGTGAACGCAGATGGGTGCCGACCGCTGGTCACGGGGTCAAAATCGACTGGTGAGCGCTCACCGCGCCACAGGATCGCCGCTGCGGCCCTGGCGCTCGTCACCCGTAGGTGTCACGTGGTCCGCGGCCCGGAGCGTGCCTGGGGCCGTAGCGCCAACTGGGCGCCGCCGGACCCTGGACCTTCAGGTTCTTCACCACGCCGTGGCCGACCCCCGCCGCGATCCGCTTGAGCAGGTCGCGCTGGAGCAGCCGCAGCTGCGTGGCCCACGCCGTCGAGTCGGCCTGGACGGTCAGTTCGCCGTCACTCAGAGCTACCGGCTGCGCGTGCTCGGCCACGTCCTCGCCGACCAGTTTCGGCCACCGGGCGAACACCTGGCCACCCGCCAGCCGCTCGGCCCACCCGCGGTCGGCGGCGATCCTCGACGCGAGCCTGCCGAGCGGTTGCGGGTCGCGGTCGTCGGGGCCCGGCCCGGACCAGCGACGACGCCGGCGGCGGGCGGTCGCACCCGTCCCACCCTTGCGCACGCCCCGTACCCCGCGCTCCTTGGCGGAGGCGCGAGCCGCTTCCAGGGCGGCCCGGGCGAGGTCCGGACCCCGCAAAGCACCCTCTTGTGTACTACCGGCTGTGGATATGTCCGGTTCTCGAGCCGAGTTATCCACACCATCCACAGGGTTGTCCCCAGATGTGCGTCGGGTCACACCCGTTCGGGGCAACTCATCAGACACGGTGCACCTCCCCGTGGCGAACGTCGAACCGCAGCCCGTCCAGCTCCTCGGGCACGTCCTCCGCGACCGCCGCCGTGATCAGCACCTGCTCCGCGCCGGCGGCCACCTTCGCCAACTGGCGACGCCTGCCGCGGTCCAGTTCGGCGAACACATCGTCCAGCACGAGGACCGGTTCGGCCCCCTCGACACGCAGCAACTCGTACCCGCCGAGACGCAGGGCCAAGGCGAAGGACCATGACTCACCGTGACTGGCGTAGCCCTTCGCGGGCAGCTCGCCGAGCGCCAGGTCGAGGTCGTCGCGGTGCGGCCCGACCAGGCACACGCCCCGCTCGACCTCCTGCGGGCGCACCCGGTGCAGCTCGGCGAGCAACGCGTCCTCCAGCACGTCCCGGTCGTGCGACTCCGGGAACGCCTCGCCCAGGCTCGACCGGTACGCGATCCGCGCGGGCCGGGACTCCGGCGCCACCTCCGCGTACGCCGCCGCCACGTGCGGCGCGATGTCCGCGACCAGGTCCAGCCGCGCGGCCAGCAGCTCCGCGCCGTGCCGGGCCAGGTGCCCGTCCCACACGTCGAGCGTGCTGATGTCGGCGTTGCGCGCCGCGCGCACGGTCTTGAGCAACGCCCCCCGCTGCTTGAGCACGCGTTCGTAGTCGCTGCGCACCCCGGCGTACCGCGGCGCGCGCGTCGTCAGCAGCTCGTCGAGGAACCGCCGGCGCTCACCGGGGTCGCCGCGCACGAGCGCCAGGTCCTCCGGCGCGAACAGCACCGTCCGCAGGATGCCGAGCACGTCGCGCGGGCGCGGCACCGGGCCGCGGTTGACCCGCGCCCGGTTCGCCTTGCCCGGCGTGATCTCCAGCTCGACCAGCAGCTCGCGCCCCTCGTTGACCACCGCCGCGCGCACCACCGCGCGCGGGGCGCCGTGCCGGATCAGCGGAGCGTCCGTGGCCACCCGGTGCGAACCGAGGGTGGCCACGTACCCCAGCGCCTCGACCAGGTTCGTCTTGCCCTGCCCGTTGCGCCCCACCAGCACGCTCACCCCCGGCTCGAACACCAGGTCCGCGTGCTCCCACGACCTGAAGTCGGTGACTTGCAGGTGCCGGACGTACAACTCGTCAGCTCTGGGTCGAGCCGGAACCGGACGAAGGACCCGCGGCCTGCACGGCGTGGCCGCCGAACTGGTTGCGCAGCGCAGCGACCGCGCGCATCGCGGGCGAGTCGTCCTGCCTGGACGCGAACCGGGCGAACAGCGCGGCGGAGATCACCGGCGCGGGCACCGCGTGCTTGATGGCCTCCTCGACGGTCCACCGGCCCTCGCCGGAGTCCTCGACGTGACCGCGCAGGTCGTCCAGCTCGGGGTCCGACTCCAGCGCGCGGACCAGCAGGTCCAGCAGCCACGAGCGGACCACGGTGCCGCGCTGCCACGCCTTGATCGTGGCCGGCACGTCGTCCACCAGCTTGGAGGCCTCCAGCAGCTCGAAGCCCTCGGCGTAGGCCTGCATGAGGCCGTACTCGATGCCGTTGTGGACCATCTTCGCGAAGTGGCCGGCGCCGACGCGGCCCGCGTGCGCGAAGCCCTCCTCGCGCGGGCCCTCCGGGCGCAGGGCGTCGAAGATCGGCATGGCGCGCTCGACGTGCTCGGCGTCGCCGCCGACCATCAGCCCGTAGCCGTTCTCCAGGCCCCACACGCCACCGGACACGCCGGCGTCCACGTAGCCGATGCCCTTGTCGCCCAGCGCCTTGGCGTTGATCTCGTCGTCGGTGAAGCGCGAGTTGCCGCCGTCGATCACCAGGTCGCCCGGCTGGAGCAGGTCGCCGAGCTCGGCGATCGTCTGCCGGGTGATGTCACCGGCGGGCACCATGACCCACACCAGGCGGGGTGCGGCGAGCTTGCCCACCATGTCGGCGAGCGAGTCGGCGTCGGTGACTTCGGGGTTGCGGTCGTAGCCGACCACCTCGTGCCCCGCGCGGCGGATGCGCTCGCGCATGTTGAAGCCCATCTTGCCGAGGCCGACGAGTCCGAGCTGCACGGTCGTTCCTCTTCCCTAGCGTCTGTGGATGGCGTGGTGGATCAGCCGGGCAGGCGCACGGGCATCAGCAGGTAGAGGTAGCCCGGCGCCACGTTCCCATCCTCGTCCACCGGCTTGAGCAGTGCGGGGCGACTGGGTGTGGTGAAGGACAAGTGCGCCCGCGGCGTGCGGACGGCCTGGAGCCCTTCGAGGAGGTACGTCGGGTTGAACGCGATGGTGACCGGGTCGCCGGTGTAGTCGACCGGCAGCTCTTCCTCGGCGCTGCCCTCGTCGTCGCCGCCCGCGGACAGGCGCAGGCCGTTGTCCACGAACTCCAGCCGGACCTGCGTGCCGCGTTCGGCGACCAGCGACACGCGCTTGATCGCCTGCACCAGCGCGTCGACCTCGATGATCGCGGCGGCCGAGTGCTCGGTGGGCAGCAGCTGGCGGTACTTCGGGAAGTCGGCGTCGAGCAGGCGGGTGGTCGTGCGGCGGTTCGTGCCGGACAGGCCGAGCAGGCCGTCGTTCGCGGCGAGGGACAGCTCGATCTTCGCGCCGGACGCGCCCAGCGTCTTCGCGGCGTCGTTGAGGGTCTTCGCCGGCACGAGGACGGCGACGTCGCCGAGCGCCTCGTTCGGCTCCCACGGGAACTCGCGCATGGCGAGCCGGAAGCGGTCGGTGGCGACCAGGGTCACCTTGCCCTCGCCGATCTCCAGCCGGACGCCGGTCAGCATCGGGAGCGTGTCGTCCTTGCCCGCCGCGACGGCGACCTGGTTCACGGCCTCGCCGAAGACCTCGCCCGGGAGCTCGCCGGCCAGCTGCGGCATGGACGGCAGCTGCGGGTAGTCCTCGACCGGCATGGTCGGCAGGCTGAACCGGGCGCTGCCGCACGAGATCGTCATCCGGGAGCCGTCGACCGCGATCTCGACCGGGTGGTTCGGCAGGGCCTTGGTGATGTCGGCCAGGAGCCGTCCGCTGACGAGCGCCTTGCCCCCGTCGGCGATCGTGGCCGGGACGCCGCACTGGGCGGACACCTCGTAGTCGAACCCGGAGACGGTCAGCGCCTCGCCGGAGCCGTCCTCCGCCCCGGCGTCGAGCAGGATTCCGCCGAGCACCGCGACAGGCGGCCTGGACGGCAGGCTGCGGGCGACCCAGGCGACGGCGTCGGCCAGGCCGTCGCGCTCGACGCGGATCTTCATGAGGCGTCCTTCCTCAAGTCGGCATGACCAACAACAGCATGCGTTGCGGTGGGGGTTGGGGAGCCGCGGCCCTCGCCGGATCTTCCGACCCTCGGCGCGGAGGCTCCCCACCGTAGAGCGTCGGCCCGGTCCTCGTCACCTCGGGGCTGCCCGGGGACGAGGCGCTGCCGAGCGTTCGTCCCCGGGCTCGACCGCCGGCTGTTTTTTCTTTGTTCTTCATCTTCAAGGGAAGACAACAGCAACAGCAGTAGGGGCTGTGGATTGTGTGGACAACCCCGGTTTCCGCAGCGTGTCGCCCGCTTGGAGGTGTGGATGGACACGGGGTGTCACCCGGGGACAAGTCGGCGCACCCGGGGAGAACTATCCGGCTCGTCCGTTCGGTCCACAGGCGGGCCGAGTTGTCCCCGGGTTAATCCCCGGGTGTGGGCCGGGTTGTACCCGGGTGCTGCACAGGGTGATGGTGGGCCGAATCTCCCCCGACGGGGCACTTCTCCGGGCCTGTGGACAACTTTTCGCCCGCCGTTCACCAGCGACGGCACCTGCGACGGGGCCGTTGGGCCGCACCGAGAACGCCCTCTACCCGGCCCCGGTGGGGCGGGGGTACCTCACACGGGTGACACGAAACGACCCCCGTTGGTCCCGGCCCCCACGCCCGGGTGTCGCGGCCTCCTCGGGGCCTGTCGGTGGGGTGCCGCGGGCGCGGCACCCGGGTGCCGGCGGCGGATCCGGATCGCACCCGGGTGCGGTGTGGGTCGCACCCGGGTGCGACGGCGGCACCCGGGTGCGAGGAGGAGCGGACCGCGGCACCCGGGTGCGACCCGGATCCGCGGCGGACGATGTCCGGCCGACCGCCACCCGCCGAGCCACCTGCCCGCCGAGCACGCCGGCCGCCCGCCGAGCCGGCTGCCGGATGGCCGTCGACTGGGTGCCCGCGACCGCACGCCGGCCCGACTGCTGGGGGGCGTGCCGGGACGCCGCCATGGCGGTCTGCCGGATGCGGGCGGCCGGGTACGGCGGATGCGAGGACGGCTGTCGACCGCCGGAGCGGTGGGGCCGGGGTGGGAGAAGCCGGGTCCACCGGGATGCGCGGCGCCGGGTGCAGGAGGTCCAGGCGCGGTTGAGGGGCGTCCGGCGCTTGGACCGAGCTGACCGTCAGGCGCGGCGGCGGGAGGGTGGACGCAAGCGTTTGCGGGTCAGGGGGTGTGGCGGGCGCGCTGCTTGATGCGCGACGTCAGCTCCTGCACCTGCTCGTACACCCGGCGGCGCTCGGCCATCTCCTTGCGGATCTTCTTGTCCGCGTGCATGACGGTCGTGTGGTCGCGGCCGCCGAACGTCTGGCCGATCTTCGGCAGCGACAGGTCCGTCAGCTCGCGGCACAGGTACATGGAGATCTGCCGCGCCTGGGCCAGGACCTTCGTCTTGCCGGGACCGCACAGGTCGTCTATGGACACGGAGAAGAACTCCGCGGTGACCGCCATGATCGTGGGCGCGGTGATCTCCGGGGCGTGCGAGTCCGGGATCAGGTCGCGCAGGACGATCTCGGCCAGCTGCACGTCGACCGGCTGCCGGTTGAGCGAGGCGAACGCGGTGACGCGGATGAGCGCGCCCTCGAGCTCGCGGATGTTCCGCTCGATCCGGGCCGCGATGAACTCCAGCACCTCGGCGGGCGCGGCCAGCCGGTCCTGCGCGGCCTTCTTGCGCAGGATGGCGATGCGCGTCTCCAGCTCGGGCGGCTGGATGTCGGTGATGAGGCCCCACTCGAACCGCGTCCGCAGCCGGTCCTCCAGGGTCTCCAGCCGCTTGGGCGGCCGGTCGGAGGACACCACGATCTGCTTGTTCGCGTTGTGCAGCGTGTTGAAGGTGTGGAAGAACTCCTCCTGCGTGCCTTCCTTGCCCTCCAGGAACTGGATGTCGTCGACCAGCAGCACGTCGATGTCCCGGTACCGGCGTTGGAAGGCGACCTTGCGGTCGTCACGCAGGGAGTTGATGAAGTCGTTGGTGAACTCCTCCGTCGACACGTACCGCACGCGCATGCCGGGGAACAGCCGCTGGGCGTAGTGCCCGACCGCGTGCAGCAGGTGCGTCTTGCCGAGCCCGGACTCACCCCAGATGAACAGCGGGTTGTACGCGCGGGCGGGCGCCTCGGCGACGGCCACCGCGGCGGCGTGCGCGAAGCGGTTGGACGCGCCGATGACGAAGGTGTCGAAGTTGTACTTCTCGTTCAGCCTGGTCTGCGAGGCCACCGGGTTGGCGGGCCGGGTGTAGGGCATGCCGCTCGGCGCGGCGTGACCACCGCTGAACGTGGGCCAGATCTCGGTGACGGCGGCGAGCGCCTCGCCCTCCTCGTCGACCTCTTCGCCTTCGCCCTCGGTGTCGCCCTCGGTCTCCGCGTCGAAGGCCGGCACACCGTTGATGGGCACGGCGCCGGGCGGCGGTCCGGGGACCGGTCCGGGCACGGGCACGGCCACCGGGATCTGCGCCGTCGGCGGGTCGGGCGAGTCGACCTTCACGGCCAGCGAGACGGCTCGGCCGAGCCGGCGGGAGAGGGCGGCGGTGATCGGTTCGCGCAGCGCGCGCTCGATGGCTTCCTTGGCGAAGTCACTCGGCGCGGCGAGCAGCGCGGTCCCGTCGAGCAGCCCGATGGGCCGGGTCACGCGCATCCAAGCGCGCTGTTGGGGGGACAACGTGCTGGCTGCGAGCTCCTGCACGACCTGCTCCCACACGAGACCCAGATCGGTCTGGTGGTCGGACACCTCCGCGCTCCCCTCCCCTCGGTGACGTCTCCGCGGTCAGTCCCCGGGGAACTTCCACGACGTGGACACGGAGAATAGAGGCATCCACAGAGTTATCCACAACTGTGCACGAACGCGGCCCGGAGCGCAGCGGATCCCCCCGTTGCTCCCGAGCACCTGCGGCCGGCGTGGCGGGGGCTGTCGTCCCTCGTGCAACCCGGCCCGCGCCAACCCGCATCACCCGCGAAGGCAGCACGCTAACAAGGTGCGGGCCTTGCCACAAGGCGTACCGCCGCGCAAGCCCTTTCCGTGCCTGGAACGCCGCCCGGCCCGCCCGGGTGCGACCCCGATTTGGCCCGCGCCCCCGGGGCTGCGTACCCTCGTAACCGTCTCCCGCTTGCGTGGGGTGCTTTTCGCGCGCCTAAGGCTTGATCGCTGGGGACAACCACAGACCTGCTTGGCAGTTAAGCACCGGGAGTCCGACCGTGAGCAAGGGTAAGCGCACCTTCCAGCCCAACAACCGCCGCCGTGCCAAGACCCACGGGTTCCGGCTGCGCATGCGCACCCGCGCCGGTCGCGCCATCCTGGCCGCGCGCCGTGGCAAGGGCCGCAAGCAGCTGTCCGCCTGATCGCCGCAGCGCCGTGCTACCCGCGGCCAATCGGCTGACCCGCAGCCAGGACTTCGGCCTGGTGGTCCGCCGAGGCCGCCGGGCCGGCCGGTCCCGGCTGGTGGTGCACGTCCTGACGTCGGCGCAGCCCACCTTGGACCCGTCCAAGGTGGGCTTCGTCGTGAGCAAGGCCGTGGGCAACTCCGTGGTCCGGCACCGCGTGAGCCGCAAGCTCCGGCACGTGGTCCGGGACCGGCTCGACGTGCTGCCGCCCGGAACTTCACTGGTCGTGCGCGCGTTGGCACCGTCAGCCGATGCGGACAGCGCCGAGCTCGGCCGTGACCTCGACGCGGCGCTGCACAAGGTGCTGCGATGACGACCGTCCAGGTGAGCCCCGTCGTGCGGGTGCTGCTGCTACCGGTGCGCTTCTACCGGAAGTTCATCTCACCGGCACTGCCCCCGACCTGCCGTTTCCACCCGAGTTGCAGTGCGTACGCGGTGGAGGCGTTGACCGTCCACGGTGCGTTGCGCGGTTCCTGGCTGACCCTGCGCCGGCTGGGTCGCTGCGGACCCTGGCACCCTGGTGGCCTGGACCCGGTTCCGCCGAGGCGAAACGCGGTCCCCGACCTTCCTGCCGAGGAGTAGCTAGTGCTCAACTTCATCTACTACCCGGTGTCCTTCATCCTGTGGTGTTGGCACTGGGTGTTCGGCCACATCTTCGGCGAGTCGAGCGGGTTCGCGTGGGCCCTGGCCGTGGTGTTCCTCGTCTTCACGCTGCGCGCGATCCTGTTCAAGCCGTTCGTCGGCCAGGTCCGCTCGATGCGCAAGATGCAGGAGTTCGCGCCCGAGCTGCAGAAGATCAAGAAGAAGTACGCGAACGACAAGCAGCGCCAGGCGCAGGAGATGCAGAAGCTCCAGTCGGAGCACGGCGTCAACCCGCTGGGCGGCTGCCTGCCGATGCTGGTGCAGATCCCGGTGTTCATCGGCCTGTTCCACGTGCTGCGCTCGTTTCGGCCCGGCTGGGGCGAGGTCTACTTCTTCGACGCGCAGGGCGTGGAGTCGTTCGTCAACGCGAAGCTGTTCGGCGCGAACCTGTCGACCTTCATCACGATGCCGGCCCAGGAGCTGGAGCAGTTCGCCACCAGCCGCAACGCGGTGCTGCTGGTCTCGATCCCGTTGATGATCATCGCCTCGATCGCGACGCACTTCACCGCGCGGCACTCGGTGGCCCGGCAGACGCAGGCGGCGGCGGACAACCCGCAGACCGCGATCATGAACAAGCTGACGCTCTACATCTTCCCGCTCGGCGTGCTCGTCGGTGGTCTCTTCTTCCCCGTCGCGATCCTGCTCTACTGGCTGAGCAACAACGCGTGGACGCTGGGCCAGCAGTACGTCGTGTACCACCGCATCGACCGCGAGGAAGAGGCGAAGAAGGTCGAGGCCACCGCGCAGCGGTCGGCGCTCGCGCCGAAGCCGGGCGTGAAGCCCGCGACCAAGCCCAAGCCCGGCCAGAAGCCGCAGCCGCAGCGCAAGCCCGCGGGCGCCCAGCCCGCCTCCGGTGCTGCCTCCGAGGCCAAGGCCACCCCGGACGCGAGCGAGTCGACGCCGACCGCGAAGCCGTCCACCGAGGTTCCCGGTCTGAGCCCAGACCGATCCCCAGGCAAGAAGCAGGGCAACAAGAAGCGTCGTTGACCCTGGAGAGGAGACATCGTGTCGGAGACGTTGCAGGCGGCCGACGTGGACGCACCGGAGGCCGACAAGGCTCCGCCGGCGCGCTCGGGGAGTTCGGAGGACCTGCTCGTCCAGGAGGGCGACATCGCCGGGGACTACCTCGAGCGGCTGTTGGACCTGCTCGACTACGACGGCGACATCGACCTCGACGTCGAGGCGGGTCGGGCGATCGTGAGCATCGACGGCGGTGACGACCTGGAGAAGCTGGTCGGTCCCCGCGGCACGGTCCTGGAGTCGTTGCAGGAGCTGACCCGGCTCGCGGTGCAGCAGGAGACGGGTGTGCGCAGCCGCCTCATGCTCGACATCGCCGGGTGGCGCGCCGGACGACGTGCCGAACTCGCCGACCTCGGCCGGACCACGGCGGAGAAGGTGGTGGCGACGGGTGAGAAGGTGCGGCTGCACCCGATGACCCCGTTCGAGCGGAAGGTCGTGCACGACGCCGTCGCCGCCGTGGCGGGCGTGCACAGCGAGAGCGAGGGCGAGGAGCCCCAGCGCCGCGTGGTGGTGCTGCCGAAGCCCTGAGCGGGTGCTCGAAGCGGTTTGGCCGAACGGCCCCGGTCCCCTGGTGGGATGCTGTTGGCGAATTGATCTACGACGACGCCCTCGACATGATCATCCGGTCGTGTCGGGGGCGTCGTCGTGTGGAGGTTGTCGGTGTCGTT